>JAOUPJ010000166.1 GCA_029879945.1 Gammaproteobacteria bacterium | reverse complement strand
GGTGGCAGTGAGTGTGCGCAATCATCTCACCTTTGATGAAATAATCAGTAACTACAATATTTCAGAAACGGATTGTATTCGTTGCCTGGCCAAACTGGACAAGCTCACCATTATCGACCTGCTCCCTGGTAATCGCATCAAGTTGCGCATCGATGAAGACTTTCACTGGATTCAAAACGGCCCTATTGAAGAATTTTTTTCAAAAAAAATTCAAAAACAATTTCTCAACGCCCCCTTCCGGGGTGACCTGGAGCAGCGTCGTTTTCTATTTGGCCTGCTGGGAGATTCCTCCGCCCACCAAGTAATGCACAAATTGCAAATCCTCGCCAAAGAGTTCGCCGATCTTCATCGGCAAGACGCCCGCCTGCCCTTGGAAAAACGCCATAGCATAGGTTTTATGTTCGCACTAAGACCGTGGGAGTTGGAAGTCTTTAAACCCCTGCTCCGCAAATAGGTATAGTATTACTATACTTTTAATCGATTTTTTCTCTACTTTTTCTATTTTAGTTTATTTTTTAAGTGCTTTGGACGATTCTATCCCCAGTTCGAATCAGTAGCGGATTTAGGAGATCAAATCATGTTCAAAGCGATACTACGCCAAATCTTGAAACGGCTTTACAACATTGAAATTCACGGTAAGGAACACCTTGCGCAGTTTAGTGAACGCACCCTGGTGGTGGCCAATCACACCTCTTTTCTGGATGCGGTTCTGCTCTATGCCTATCTGCCCGTGCCCGCCACCTTCGCCATCAACACCTTTGTGGCGCGAAGCTGGATTGGAAAACTTGCAGGCCTGATCGCTGAAATGTTTCCTATGGACCCGGCCAATCCTCTCTCCATCCGTTCACTGATCCGTCGTTTGGAAAAAGGGGCTTGCGTAGTCATTTTCCCGGAAGGACGTGTCACGGTGACCGGCTCCCTGATGAAGGTCTACCCCGGCCCCGGTCTGGTTGCCGACAAGGCCAAGGCCGACGTGTTACCCATACGCATAGACGGCGCCCAATACACACCCTTCTCTCGCTTGCGAGGTCGCGTTCGTATCTCCTGGTTTCCCAAGATCACGCTTAATGTGCAAGCACCGAGAAAGTTCGACATCCCCGAAGAATATAGAGGACGCGTGCGTCGACAAATGGCGGGGAAACGTCTATCAGACCTGATGACGGAATTGATGTACGAAACAGCCAATAAGCAACAGACTCTGGTAGAGCGCTTGTTAGAAGCCCGCACCATACACGGTGGTAAGCATATAATCGCTGAAGACATCAATCGTGCCCCCTTGAATTACAATTCACTCATTACCAAGTCCACAGTTCTTGGCCGTGCATTGCAGAAAGAAATCGGTGAAGAGCAAACCGTGGGCGTCTTACTGCCAGGCACCTTGGCCACCGTTGCAACGTTTTGGGGCCTACATCTCTACGGTAAAGTGCCTGCCATGCTCAACTTCACCACGGGCGCGAAAGGCATGATCACCGCCTGCGAAACAGCCCTGTTGAAGCAAGTCATCACGTCCCGTCGTTTTGTGCAGCAGGCCGGTTTGAGTCAGGCAATAGAAAAGCTCGCAGAGCATGTCCACATCATTTATCTGGAAGACGTGGCTGAAAAAATCGGCCTGTTGGCAAAACTGTTTGGACTCGTTCGTAGTCGCCTTGACAAGAGTTTAGTCAGACTGGCTCCGCGTGATGTGCAAAGTACGGCAGTGATTCTGTTTACCTCCGGTTCAGAAGGCACGCCCAAAGGGGTTGTATTGTCCCACCGAAACCTGATCAGCAATATTCAACAACTGAGCTCTCGCGTGGATTTTAACGCACAGGACGTGGCCTTGAATGCACTGCCCCTGTTTCATTCCTTTGGTCTCACCGCAGGTATGATCCTGCCCATCACTTCCGGTGTGCGGGTATTTTTTTATCCTTCGCCTTTGCATTATCGCGTCGTGCCGGAAGTGGCCTATGATATCAATGCCACACTCCTGTTTGGTACCAACACCTTTTTGAGCGGTTATGCTCGATTTGCAGATGCCTATGATTTTTACAGCCTACGCTACGTGTTTGCCGGAGCGGAAAAACTGCAGGACGAAGTGCGTCGTGCATGGCAAGACAAGTTCGGTGTGCGCATCTTCGAAGGTTATGGCGCCACGGAAACTGCACCGGTAATCGCCGGCAACACGCCTCTGGCCAATAAGGCCGGAACCGTAGGCCGTATCATGCCGGGAATGGAATATCGTTTGCTGGATGTACCCGGTCTGCATGAGGGCCAAAAACTCGTAGTGCATGGACCCAATGTGATGCAGGGCTATCTCCTGCACGCCAATCCAGGCGGTTTGGTTCCTCCCTCTAGCGAACTGGGTGAGGGTTGGTATGATACGGGTGACATCGTCACCATCGATGAAGAGGGTTTTATCACGATTTGCGGACGCGCCAAGCGTTTCGCCAAGGTCGCAGGCGAAATGGTCTCACTCACCTCGGTTGAGGTAATGGCCAGTAAAGTGTGGCCGAATAATCTGCATGCTGCCATCAGTATTCCAGACGAACGAAAAGGGGAACAAGTCATATTATTAACAACCTGCCCATCAGCCGAACGCAATGATCTGCTAAGCCAGGCGAAATCTGAAGGAGTCGGTGAAATTTGTGTACCAAGAAAAGTTCTCAAGGTGGAGCACATCCCGGTCCTGGGCACGGGAAAGATCGACTATGTATCTGCTGAAAAGATGGTGGCCTGATCATGAATAAGAATGTCGCCCGCGTATTGGGTGCTCAGTTTTTTACGGCCTTCGCCGACAATGCCATCTTGTTCGCCACCATCACCATGGTCATGCAGCAAAGCAATGTGGGGAGCTGGTATATTCCAGCACTGCAGGCCGCCTTTCTCATCGCCTATGTGGTGCTGGCACCGTGGGTGGGGAGGTTTTCAGATGCCCGTCCCAAGCCTTCGGTTTTATGGGGAGCCAATATTGTTAAGGCTGTCGGTGTAACACTGTTGTTCGCTGGCCTTGAGCCCCTGCTTGCCTATGTGATTATCGGTGTTGGTGCTGCGGCTTACAGCCCGGCCAAGTATGGCATTCTGCCGGAAATGGTAAGCGAGGACGATTTGGTCAAGGCAAATGGCTGGATAGAGGGCTCGACCATTTTGGCCATACTGGGAGGCACAGTGATCGGTGCCATGTTGGCCAACTACTCGGTGGATCTCGCCTTGGTGTTGGTGGTTGGGCTGTACATCCTCTCTGCGCTGATTGCCTTTACCATTAAACACCAACATGTAGTGGGCATCAATAAAGGCAAAGCCCTGGTGAAATTTGCTGAACAGATGAAAGGTCTGTTGGCCACACCACGCGCGCGTTTTTCAACCCTTGCGGTGAGTCTGTTCTGGGCCTCGGCCACCGTGTTACGTGTGTTACTCGTGGCCTGGGCACCGGCTGTATTGCTGATTACATCCACCACCGAGATTGCCATGCTCACTATGTTTGTGGCCATCGGTATTGCGGTCGGCTCGGTACTTGTCCCCAGGTTGATCCCATTGGCCTATTTGCGCAGGGCACGCCTGGCTGCCTATGCCATGGGTGCAGTCATTATTCTACTCGCCATGCTGGATAATGTGTGGGCCGTGCGTGCTGCCCTCTTCATGGCCGGTGTGTGCGGTGGACTCTTCGTGGTTCCCATCAACGCGGCCCTGCAGGAGATTGGACACAAGTCTATCGGCAGTGGTGGTGCGGTGGCCATTCAAAACTTCTTTGAGAACCTGGCCATGCTCATTGCGTCAGGCATCTATTCCATCGTCGCCGGTGCCGGTGTAAACCCCGTCGCGACCATGATGGGCCTGGGCGTTATCGTATTGATTGCAACACTTTTGGTATCATGGCGTTTACCGAAAGACACGGGGGAATTGAACGATTAATTTGTTTGATAAAAGACTGGCTCAGCGCTGCGTCTTCATACTCTTTTTGGTATTGGGTTTCGTCAATACTGTCTGCGCACAAAACATGGACTTTATCCGCGATGCCGCCCATTCCCAGTCGGGTAAAACGGGTGTCTATGTTCTGGAAAAAGGGGAAGACGCGCTACTCGCACGTGCCTGGCTTGCAGACCACGCCAAAGAATCCATCAATGTACAATACTTTATCTGGAGTTCAGACAATATCGGCATACTGGCCACCGAAGCCCTGCTGCGTGCCGCCGATCGTGGCGTAACGGTACGCGTGATCGTGGACGATTTACTGGTAGACGCCCCCGACAAAACCTTACTGGCGCTAGCAAAGCATCCGAAAATAGAAATAAAGATCTACAACCCCAAACACAAGGTAGGCACACCACTGCACAAAAGAGTGCTCAATATGCTCAGTGATTTCCGCGGCTTCAATCAAAGAATGCACGACAAGACCTTTATGGTAGATGGTCTGGTCGGTATTACCGGTGGACGGAACATGGCCGATGAGTATTTTGACTATGACCACAAATTCAACTTTAGAGACCGAGATGTACTGCTGGTGGGTCAAACGGTAAAGGCAATGGAAGAAAGTTTCGAGCGATTCTGGAGCCATAAACTGAGCGTTCCGGTGGAAGCGCTTTACGATGGTTTCGGGATTATGCAAAAAAACGTGTCAGTAAAAAATAGAGAAATTGCAAGTATCTATAAAGAACTACACGATTACGCCAACAATCCTGAAAACTTTGAATCGGAAACAAGACAAGCCATTACTGCTATTTCCGATGGTTTCCCTGCTTTAGCCAAAGAGATTAGATGGACTGACGTGGAATTTATCTCGGATATCCCGGGTAAAAACGATTCATGGATCAGCCTGCATGGGGGTGGACGCAGCACCCTGGCACTGGCAAAACTTATTGCATCGGCAAAAAAAGACGTGGTGATTCAATCACCCTACTTGATCTTAACAGACGAGACCAAGGCGCTGTTTAAAGAGTTGATTGATCGCGGGGTCAGAATTCGTATCAGCACCAACTCCCTGGCTTCCACCGATAATCTGCAGGCCTTTAGCGGCTATACCAATCAGCGGTGGGAACTTTTGGAAATGGGTCTGGAGATATTTGAATACAAACCCAATCCAGCTGTTCATAAAGAGATTATGCAGCGCTACGAAGAACTCAAAAAGAAGCTCCCGGTCTTTGCCCTGCATGCCAAATCGCTGGTTGTGGATTCTGAAATCAGCTATGTGGGCACCTTCAATCTGGACCCTCGCTCCATCAATCTTAACACCGAAGTGGGAGCAATCATCAAGGACCGCCGCATTGCTAAGCAGGTGGAAGGAGCCATAGTGAGAGATATGAAAAAAGAAAACAGTTGGCAGGCGGGTGTGGACAACCCAGATCGCAACAATTCTCTATGGAAGCGTTCCAAGGTGCTATTCTGGCAGTTTATGCCCATCGAACCCCTATTATAAAAAAACCGCAGTCCCAAGTGGGCTGCGGTCCTCAGTGTAAGGGGCAAAGATTCTTCTAGCGGAATCTTCTAATTAATAAATTTATCTTCTGCCACGAACTGATAGTTGACCACGATCAACCATAGCGGCCTGCATTTCAACATACTCGCTACCACTGATATGATCCACTTCCAATTCATCGCTTACGAAAGTTGATCTTGCGTATTTATTGATAAATTCCCCACTCGAACCCACGTGAACGTAATCACTTCCCTGGATGAAATCGATTTCTACATCGTCTTGTGCAAACACTCCGGTGTTGGCCAAACCGAAAACTAGCGCGATAGCAACTGATGTTATTTTCATACCCTCTCCTTAACCATTCATGTGTATCTACTCGAACACTTTCAAGTGTGCTCTTTCGAGAAAAACCCCAAATTGTGTATAGCTGATATCGTCTGTTTGCTTATTGATGACAGTAGAAATTTTGGAAATCCGGAATTAGATCACAAGATCCAAATATCGCGCTAAATAGAGAGTTGAATTTGATTCTAGAGATGAAAGAATCTATCTGATGTGAAAAGAAGTTTTAAAGATTTAGTGTTTTATTTGGGTATACCTAGAATGAGTCTAACCTATATGAAAATGGACACAATATAGCGAATTTCTAGGATTCTAGTTGCTCCAGCCGAGTCTTAAGCTCACTGACTTCCTGGCGTAAACTGGCCACTTCGGCCTCCAGGGCATCCAATCGACTTGAACTACCTGAAGCGGGTCTCTCGGAGCCGCTATCGACCTCCACACTTGGTTCCAGGGCCTGCGTTTCACTAAACAACTGGGCATAACGAGATTCCCGTTTACCGGGCTCCCTGGCCAGTTTAAGCACGAAGGGTCCATCCTCACGATTACTCAATTGATTTAAGACCGATTCCACTTCCTGCACATTCGAAAACTTATTCATTCGATCGGCACGACTACGTAACTCACCCGGAGTCTGCGGCCCTCGTAGGAGCAACTCACAGATGATAGCCAACTCGGCCGGAGAAAATTTTAATTCACCAAATTCGGTATTACAAAAACGGTGTTGATACTTGGTAACCCGGCTACCAAACCCTCCCCTGTCGCTAACCAGTCTCTTAGCAGACAAGCTATCTATAGTGGTTTGTACCTCAGCTTCACTCAGGTTCATAACAGGAAAGCGATTACTCTTCTGATTACATGCATTGGTCAGTGCATTTAAAGAAAGGGGGTATTGATCGGGAGTGGTGATTTCCTTTTCTATCAAACAGGCGATAATTCTGGCTTCCATCGCTTCTAACTTGATCATGTCACATCCTTATCACTTGATAACATAAACCATTGTTGACTAGAAAAACTGTTGTGCCCCAATAGAGATCCCGCTTGCGCCTGTTTTGCTGTTTGGGAAAGCAATGTCCAGTCTACCATTAAAACGATAGATTTTGGGTATTATAAAGCGAATACCTAAGCCTACGCTGGAGTAGGTTTGCTCTCCGCTCAGGTCCAACTCTCTAAACCGATCCCTGACCTGAGCGACATCCACAAAAAAGATATGCTGTAACACCACCCAGGAATTGTTCATGCTGGGCACACGATACTCCAGATTGGCCAGCCAATAGGAAGAACCCAGGAACTGCCCATCATAATACCCCCTCACATGGGTTAGGCCGCCTACATAATTGTTACGAAACAGGCTGTTTGTATCGATGGTACTAACAATCAACCGACTTGCCAGATTGGAGTGCCACCGTAATGGATAGAAAAACTTGTTCTCTGAAATAAACTGTGTGTAGTTCAGATTCCCGGTATCAGAGCGGGAGGAGACAATATCCAGCCTGTACTCCCGGCCTTTGACAAGAAAGCTATCAAAATCCAGTTTTCCGTACGCCGCAATAAAAGTATAACTCTGTGCCTCGTAACGCTCATTATAATTCAACTGCTCGCTAAAGCGCCCCGCTTCTTCCTTATCGGGTTTTAGATCAGAAAACATATCAGAGCTGATTCGGTAACTCAGGCCCAGGGTAAAATCTCGGCTAAATTCTTTTTTCAGGATAAAGTAGCCCTCTTCCTGTTCCTGTCCAAAACGATACTGTTCCACACCTTCTTTATAAATCTTCCGCGGTCGGGCATGCGTACCTGCCACTACGAGCAAATTGAGTCGCTGATTAAAAAGACGTGGGTTTCGATACCATAAAAAACCCGAACCCGTTCCATTTAGACTCTCATACTCGGCGCCCAGCTCAATATACTTTCCAAATACATTGATATCATAAGCCCCACCCCGAATATGCACTGTACCTCCTCCTTCGGCGTAACTGAGGTATGGGATGGTTGTCCACTTTTCCGCGAGTTCAAAACGAATGTGAACGGACTTGTCCGCTTGCAACTCGAGGTACGGACGAACTTCGCTGAACAACTCCAGGTTTTTTAGATTCTGCACACTCTCTTTGATGGCATCTGCGGGGATCCAGTCTCCTTCTGAAAAGGTGATCTCCCTTAACACGACCTTGGGTTTGGTTCGTTGCAAGCCCACAAGGGTGATCTTACTG
>JAOUPJ010000013.1 GCA_029879945.1 Gammaproteobacteria bacterium | reverse complement strand
CTGTGTATCAAAGCGTCAGTCATAGACTTTACTCTTTCTACAACATTTAGACTAATACCTTTAGAAAAATTGATATAACCGGCTATACCGCACATTAGACTAATTTCTCGTTCTACGCTTTGTCGACAGCCCCGTAACAAAACAAAGACACATTATTTGAGCAAATGAAGATAGCATGCTAGCGGAAGTAGGAGAGTTCATAATTAGGTAAGTTATC
Source organism: Gammaproteobacteria bacterium (assembly GCA_029879945.1). Classification (GTDB taxonomy): domain Bacteria; phylum Pseudomonadota; class Gammaproteobacteria; order S012-40; family S012-40; genus JAOUPJ01. Next base: position 23,120 of record JAOUPJ010000013.1, on the reverse strand, counting down.
CCGGCCAACGTGACCACACGAAATACTTCTGTTGAATTAGTTGACCGAATATTTTTTACAAACATAAGTAGACAACCCAAATAAAATAAATACAAAAGAAATCCCAACCATCCGCTTTCTGCTATCACATGGGGCCAAAAAGTATCAGTTAACGCGCCGTTTTCTTGATAGAATGAGTAATCTGTCACTCCATATTGAGCATATACCGGAGAATCGAATATCCTCGCGGCTGCCCCTCCAAATCCCCCATGTCCAACACCCAAAGGAAAATTGTCGTTCGCTATCTCAATACCTTTTACATAGAAAACTACCCGAGCAGCTCTAGAGGCTTCTACGTCATCCAATTTCATACTAGTACTCACATAGCTAAAATAGGACCCTATCGAAGATATTGACGCGAAAGTCACGACTAAAATAACTCCCATAAATGAGCTTACTACTAGTAGTTTTTGCCCAACAAATACTTGTTTCTTATAGACGAGGTACAAGAGAGATACTATGACTACAAATGAAGCTATCTCTTGCCTTGAAAATGTTGCTATAAGTAGAATTACCGATAACACCACCCATAAACCACCAACTTTTCTCTTTTCTATGTACTTCTGTGAGAATGCATACGCCAAATACATCGCAGAAAAATAGCTAAGATCCCCGGCTACTTGAAATGCACCTACGGCTCTTGGAATTTGATCAGATATACCCGGTATTGTAAAAAGCGCTCTTTGATGAAGCGCATCAAACAATAAGTCGTACTGCTTTGGGAAAATAAATTGAAAAACAAGATGTAAAAAGGAAAAAACTAGTAATATTTTAAATAGAAACAATATTCTCTTTATTAACCAATCTCCATCATAGGCTCCAAGAAAAGCGAAAAAAGCCAAAATAAGCTTTGAGCCTAAGAATATTTGCAACCCTCCTGCTAATAGTGAAACATTTGTCGACAAATTCCCCAGCAAGCCCGCAACAATATAAAGGATAAATAAGACAATAGTTGCCTTAGCCCAAACATTTTCTCTCCATACTTTAGCAGCACCTCTGATTGAATACGGTAACAGTAAAATTACAAATACTTCTTCAATATAATCAAAGAAAGATATATCGTTTACAACTGCAAATTTAGAAAAAAAAGGAAATAGAAATATGACATAGACAATCCAGAGCAGTAGAATACAATCCTTTTTGAATATCAAATTTACGCCAACCAAGTTCGCCATCTACTGGCAGCCACATATTTTATTATTGGATATCACAATAAGTTAGCTTCACACACCGTACTGAATGTAAATCTCAAAATATAGTGAAAAAATAACCATCTCTTAAAAATTAACAACCGCCCGAAGTATGCGTTTCACAGCTATTCTCATTGGATCGATATCACGCAATTAATTACTAACTCAAACGCATTATTTTGCAAAGAGAGAGGATGCTAATTTATTATTTATTCATCAAACTCTATTTAACTGTAGAACACTGCTATTTTTCAGCTTTATTTTGTTGAGCACCAACACATATCGTTGAACCTTGAAACTTTAAACAAAAAAATGTTAATACGCTCTCGATCGATCTCCGCTTTAGAAAATCAATATCCTTAGATATCTACAATGCCGCAAAAGCTACTCAAAAACTATCTTACCCTGAAGTCGCAATCAAAAATAGATGTATGTTTTTGTCTATTCTAGCAACATTTATATTTGAGGCGAACAATTGAAGAGAAAATTACGATGGTACAAACCTATTATAGACTACCCTATGAGGAGCGTAGAATCCCTCAATAAGCCAGCATGTTTGAGTTCATCCGTTCCAAGCTGACAAAAACTTTTTTGCTATATGGATATGGTCGTGGTACTTCTCAACATACAATCTATTACGCTCCCCGTAGTAAACGTAATTATTCTTGTTTTCCAATATCCACTCAACACTTTCAACAATCCCCTCAACCGAAGGCACAACATTTACTACTGAAGCCTCATTATGATTTACAACTCCGTCGTCTTTGTAATGTGTTATGACCAATTTCCCCATCAACATAGTAATCAATGTATTGATTCCCCAACCAGGACTATATAGCTGATCCAAGACCACATCTACATTTCGCAATGTTTCCAAATATATCTTGTAAGGCATTCCTTTGGCTATAATTAACTCTAAATCTTTGGGATATTTACTCTGGAGACGATCAAAGGCTTTTTCAATAACATCACTCCCTTTAAAACCTCTTCTGTTAATTCCATGGAATATTTTTATTTTTTTTCCAGGCTTCTTCAATTCCGATTGCACTTGTGAAGTATCTATTGGAAAGGGAATCATTGGCCTTATCTTGTCAGAAAATCTATATACATACTCATAGAAAGGCGCCAACGGTATTACCCCGTTTACATAACGAAGAATACGTTCATTCCATTGCTTTTTTCCCTCACTCTCATAAGGACACACTTTGGAACCATAGTCTATAGCTAAACAGCGATCGCAAAGAGGGGTTTTAAAAAAGGATTTTTGAATGTTTTTTCGGAAATAGTAATCACATCCCGCCGATACTAAAAAAGTCCTTTCGTTGTTTTCGATCAAATATTTTTGAAACGAATACAACCCATACTCTGTAAAGTATGAAAATGGTGAAATTAGCTGAATAACATCATATCCAATTAGATCTCTTCTACTTATAATGGGCGTCGCTATTCTTGATAGCTTCCCAGCAAGCCCCGCTCCACCTTTTCCGAGGCTTATATCTGCGCCGAATCCCTTCCAGCCATCACCCGTTGATGCAATAGTTACATTTTGATCTAAACTGATTAACCCCCTTTTTAAATTTAAGTGTACTCCACTAAACTCTCCAAATAGCAAAATTTTCATTAATAGCGTTTACCAGCAGTTGCTTTCGGCAATTTAACAAATCTAAGTTAGTTAAATCGCCATCCTAGTTAATTCTTTTTTAACTATTACCATCATGCAAATTAGATATATACTAACATTAATCGCATATGCCATAGAAACACCGACAAGCCCATATTGGTTAACCATTACTATGGTCAAAACAACAAAAAGCAATGAAAATACTATTTCTGTAGATATGAAGTGTTTAATCATCGCTCTTCCAAGCATGACGTAACCAAGCACCCATGACGCTATTTTAATAACATCACCTACTAGTTGCCACATAAACAGATCTCGCATCGGACTAAACTCTTTAGAAAATAGTACGCTGACAACTAAATCTCTTGAAACATATATTAGAGTAGCACCGATTATCGCCATAGGAATCGCAAATCTATAGACCTTATGGATTTCATATTTCAGCTCTCCAGCAGTTTTGATCTCAGCTAGACGTGGAAGGTAGTATATGGAGAGCGTAGACGTTATTACCATTAAATACATCTCGCTTATTTTCCAAATTGCCTGCCAATATCCTGCCGCCTCTAAGCCAATCTCATCCCCTAGATGCTCTCTGATCGCAATAAAGGTTAATGGAGTAGCTATTGCTGAAGTAAGCGTCATAATTCCAAAAGCATTTAATCCCTTAAACGACTCTTTATCAATTGCCCCCCATATATACTTAAAGTTAAACCAGTCCTGTCTTGACACAAAAAGATAACAAACCACGAGCGTTATGGCCGGATTGACTGCAAAGGCAATTAAAGCCCCTTTTAGGCCCCACAGTACCGTCAAAATCCCTGTAACTGAAAGAGCAACAATACTCCCAAAAATGTTTACGACCACATAGAGCACGACCTGTTTTTTGCCGTTAACAATTGCTAAAAGCAAATTGTTAATAGCAATGGCGGGTAAAGTAGCAGCCAACCATATAAAGACCAGCCCATACTCGCCTGTTTTTAATATTGCGTTAGATAGTTGGCTCTGAAAAAGAAAAAGACTTAAACTAATGATTATGGATACTAATAAAGATGCTCTAACAGCAGTTTTCCATATTCTATGCTGCTGTTCTACTGAATCATGGTATTGAGCGGTATATTTTGTGAGACCCTGCGAATAGACGCCTCCCGCCACACTCATTAGTATTGCGATCGTATTTTGAAATTGCCCAATTAAAGCATAACCACCTGGCCCTACATAAATCGCGAGAATTTTGTTAACCAATAACGCGCTTATTAACCGGATAACAACCGCTATCCCGTTAAGAATACTAGTCTTTGCAAGTGTCACACTAAGTGGCTAATATATCAATGATCGTGTCAATAACGTATCGGACTTGCTTTGTACTAAGAGTGGGACACATGGGCAAGCTTAGAACACTAGCATGCAGTTTTTCAGAAACTGGATACATTCCCTCTACAAAACCTAGGTCAAAATATGCTTCTTGTAGGTGAGGCGCAATAGGATAGTGAATTAAAGTGGCAACACCTTTTTCTGCTAGTCTTATCTGCAAATTTTCTCTGTTTTTTACTTGTATAACAAATAGATGCCAAACTGGATCTGCGTCATCCAACACATACGGTAAAACAATATCTAATTGATTCAATCCTTCTATATATTGAGAAGCGACTCTAGCTCGCTTTCTATTTAGCCCATCTAGATCTGGTAACTTTGACCGCAAAAAACCTGCTTGAATAGGATCTAACCTACTATTAAATCCTCTAACTTTGTTTTTGTATTTCTCTTTAGAACCATAGTTTCGTAGCATCCGAACTTTTTCCGCAATTTCCTGTGAATTTGTTGTTATAGCACCACCATCACCCAAACAGCCTAAATTTTTTCCTGGATAAAAACTCCACGCCACAGCGTCCCCATGCGCTCCGATATTTTTCCCCTTATATTTACCACCGTGAGCTTGAGCTCCATCTTCTAGTACTTTTAGATTATATTTTTTAGCCAAACTTAAAATTGGCCCCATATCCGCAGCCTGTCCATATAGATGAACCGGCAGGATTACCTTTGTTTTTTCCGTAATAACAGCTTCAATTTTGTCAGCCCTAATGTTGTAGGTGCGCTGATCGGGCTCTACAGGAACCGGTGTAGCTCCACAATGGCTCACAGCTAACCAAGTTGCGATATATGTGTTACTCGGTACTATTACTTCGTCCCCTTCTTTAACACCTAGAGCCAAGAGAGACAACATTAGCGCATCTAAACCATTTGCTACTCCAACACAGTGGTTAGCTTCACAGTACTCAGCATAAATTTTTTCAAAACTCTCCACTTCTTCTCCAAGAATGTACCAGCCTGACTCCAATACACGATTCAAGTCAGACACAAAATCTTGCTGATATACTAAATTTGTTTCCTTTAAATTTAGAAAAGGAACGTTCATACCCTATTCCTCGACGCAGTTACAAGAAACTCTTGATAATCTCTAATATAGTCTGATTCATCATAGTAATCTGAGGTAAGAACCATACATACGGCTCCCGATGAAAAGTTATCTAAAAAAGCCCACGTCATTGGAGAGACATACAATCCATAGTAAGAGCGATTGAGCTGATAGCGTCTCTTGCTATCACCATCGTCCAAAACCATATCAAAACTACCTGACATGGCTACAACAAATTGCGATAAATTTTTGTGGGCATGAGCACCTCGATCTGATCCACCTGGTACATCGTACAAATAGAATACTCGTTTAATATCGAAAGGAATATGCCTTTGTGATTCAACAAAAGTCAAATTGCCACGAGGGTCAGTAATTTTCGGAAGCTCTACTATAGTACAGTCAATAAGCGCCATTCTTCACTCCCTTTTTAACTAAGCTTCGCAACAACATATATTTCCCCTGCTATATCGGGATATCGCTCTCCTAGCTCCATGTAGGCTTTTATCATCTCAGGCGTCCAGCCTGCTTCTATCTGCGTATTAGATAACGGCTTTAGCCAGTATCCCCCAAAAACCTCAATTGAGTAGCCTGATTGAATAAACGCATTTCGAAAACTCTCTGGACTAAAAACTCTGCGGTGTCCATGATGTATGTCCAATTTATTTAGGGAGTCCTCTGATTTAAGCAGTCCCATACTGACAGCCGCCTGCCTATGCAACGATCTCGAATTTGGGACCGCAGAGAATATTCGTCCACTTGGTGTGAGCCAATTTTTCATTGATTTCAGTAACTCGACAGGCTCTGCTACATGCTCAAGGACATGCCCCATAACTATAGTTTCATATTTTTCTTTAGGGTCAAACTCCTCAAACAAAGAATTGACTACTTTCAACCCCGAATACCTCTTCGCTAGCTCATCACAAAATTTTGCAGATCCTTCAATCACTGTCAGATTTTCAGTAACTTCCACAAGTTTGTCTGTCATAACACCTTCAGCAGGGCCCATCTCTAGAATATTGCCAGCACTTAAGTACCGCGCTAAAACTTTGAAGCAATGATTTATTGAGTACTTCATCACACCAGATGAATACAAAGAATTTTCAGAAATTTTCTCTATTTTTTCTTTTTCCTCAATCATATCTTTTCCTCTCTACGACTTTTTAAAAAGGTAACAGCATCTACAATAAATCTTAGTACTGAAAAACAACAAATTCGACTCGGTCTCGAGTTTCTCTCTTTGCTATTTCTTAATCCATTTTCTCAACACGCTTGTTTGCATTCTAAGAATTATGTAATTGAGCACAAAAACTAGTTTGTCTCAAGAAAAAAACAAACTATATTTCTGCGATCTAGCAAACCAGGGCAAGATTTTCTCTGTTCAACAAACTTGGATATGTAATTTACTATCTTAGTCCAGTCTTCATGAACTAATAGTCTTACCCAATATTCTATTGGACGTTACTTTTGCCATTTTGTTGAGCTCCAACTCAATTTGAGGCCAATCTTTTCTATATAAAACGTGTTCGATTGCATCCAGCCACTCACTACCACACCTGAAATACCGTTGATGAGTTTTTCTAACCTTAAAACCGCACGAATTATGAAATGATATTACCTTTTTATTGTCTGAGATTGTCCGGCTGTATACTACATTCAATCCCAATTCATCAAATGCGACGCGACACAATAGCCACACACTCTCTACGGCTGCTAATGAGCCCTTTGAGAGCACCCACCGCCCCCATTCTCCCTCCTTTTTATTAGAGTCAATATCATAAACAGATATCAACCCCTCTTTCTTCCTATCTTGTTTTCTTTCAACCACGAAATAGTAGTCATTTTGACGTTTCTCATAATCAATAATCCAGTTTTCCTGTTCTTCAACATTTCCAGAAACACTATTGATATATTTGTTTAGCTCAGGATGGGTACGAAGTGAGACAACAAAACTAGAATCATCTATAGTAATGGGACGGAGCCGATAAGAGTAACCTTCGGCGACAATACTATGAATCATATTTTCCTCGAAATTTTGCGAAGTGATAGAATGCCAAATAATTAGACCAACTCGAAAGACCCATTTTAATAGGCATCAAGAGTACCACAAGGGTCTATAACTACGTACTCAGACAATTTGAAAACATTTTTTCAATCGTAGTACCAATATGACAATTTAAACCTGCCGGATACGTTTCTACCACTTGCCCAATAAATGGCGCAACTGTACTCGCCAATGGTTTGGGACAATTTCTAGTTCTAACCACGTTTTTGATTTATCTAATAGGCCGAACGAAGGCCTGTTTGCGAGAGAAATAAAGTCAATCGACCCAACTGCCAATACGAAACCATCCTTTGGTAATAAGTTAAATTCGCTGCCAAACTCCTTTACTGCCACCGCAAAATCATACCAACTCGCTACCCCTCCATCGGTCCAGTGATAAATCCCAGACAGGTCCCCTCTCTTGCAAAACTTCCAAACCACTTCTGCTAATCCTCTAGCCCAGGTTGGTGTGCCTATTTGATCACAAACGACTTTGATTTCGTCCTTTTCCTTCATCAATCGCAACATTGTTTTGACGAAGTTGTGACCGTGAGAAGAGTAGAGCCACGCAGTGCGCAACACAATAGACTGCTCTGGAAGAAGCTCTAGAACCGCTTTCTCACCGGCCAGCTTGCTTTTTCCATAGACATTTATCGGATTAGGTTCGTCTTCCGGTGTATAAGGAGTACTCTTTTTTCCGTCGAATACGAAATCAGTCGATATTTGAATGACACGGGCGCCAATCTCTTTTGCCGCCAAGGCAATGTTTCTTGCCCCGGCTTCGTTTACGAGGAAGGCTTTCTCAGGTTCTTCTTCGGCTTTGTCTACGGCGGTATAGGCTGCGGCGTTAACTATGACATCTGGTCGGTGTTTTCGAGTATATTCAAGAACACGTTCATAGTCCGCAATATCTAAATCATTTCTATCTGCAAAAAGCCCGTCTATGGTTTCGGGTCGGGTCCGTTCTAGTTCCCAGCCAAGCTGGCCGTTTGAGCCGGTCACTAACACTTTCACAAGAAATACTCCGCTTCGTTGAAACTAAGAGCTTGCGCGTCTTTATTGGATAACAATGGTGAACCTTCTATGGGCCAATCGATCTTTAGGTCTTCATCGTCCCACTTTAGGGCATGCTCACAATCTGGAGAATAGTAGTCCGTACATTTATAAACAAATTCTGCTGATTCGCTTGTGACGAGAAACCCATGTGCAAAGCCTTCTGGAACCCACATTGAGCGTTTGTTTTCCGCGCTAAGATACTCCCCAACCCACTGACCAAAAGTGGGAGAGCTTTTTCGCAGGTCCACAGCTACATCGTAGACTTCGCCCGATATTACCCGCACTAATTTACCCTGAGGCTTGGGGAGTTGATAATGAAGGCCACGTAATATGCCCTTTGTGGATTTGCTATGATTGTCTTGTAAGAATATTGCGTCTATTCCATTTGCTTTAAACATATCCTGACGCCAGCTCTCTAGAAAAAATCCTCTCTCATCTCCGTGTACCGTCGGCTCGATTAGTATTACATCTGGAATTTGTAGTTGGGTAAACTTCATATTCTTATTTTTCCTTCAAGGAGGCGTAGCAAATACTCGCCATAACCACTCTTTTTCAAAGGAGCAGCCAATTTTTCTAACTGATCTGCAGTAATGAATTTTTGCCTATAGGCGATCTCTTCCGGACAGGCGATCTTCAAACCCTGTCTCTCTTCTATTATTTTTATGTAGTTTGCTGCGTCTATTAACGAAGTGTGAGTACCGGTATCGAGCCAGGCCATACCACGACCCAACAATTCAACGTTTAGCTTGCCGGCTTCTAGATACGCCTTGTTCACATCGGTAATTTCTAGCTCACCTCTGGGAGAAGGCTTTATGGTCTTTGCTATTTCAATTACATCATTGTCATAAAAGTAAAGTCCAGTAACAGCATAATTCGATGGCGCTTTTTTGGGCTTTTCAACTACTGAAGTCACCTTACCTGACGAATCGAAATCCACTACACCATATCGTTCAGGATCATGTACATAATAGGCAAATACTGTCCCACCACTTTCCCGATTTGCAGCGCGAACGAGATTGGTCGCGAAACTGTTACCGTAGAAAATATTGTCACCTAAAATAAGCGAAACCGGGTCTGTTCCAACAAACTCCTCTCCTAATATAAATGCCTGAGCGAGCCCGTCTGGGCTGGGCTGTTCTTTGTAGCTTAAAGAAATTCCCCACTGAGAACCATCACCCAGAAGGTCCTTAAATCGAGGTAAATCGTGGGGAGTGGAGATAAGTAATATATCCCGTATTCCCGAAAGCATAAGCGTGCTTAACGGGTAATATATCATGGGCTTATCATAAACAGGCATCAGCTGCTTACTAACCGTAAGGGTTAGAGGGTAAAGACGAGTACCGGAGCCACCGGCGAGGATAATGCCTTTTCTAACCAACCCTAAGATCTCCTTGCAATTTCGACTGAGAATGAACCCATGGTTACTATTTCCAGCTCAAAGACCTAAAACAATATTTGTTCAGCTTTTCTTTCATTGCCTGCTCCGATTTGGCTCTAACCTTCTCTACTTCAGATACTCTAGCTAAAGATTTTTCGATCACTCTAGAACGCTCATCAACGTTTAGCGACTTTTTTATCGCCTGCGCTAGTGAATCGGGAGAATCGTTGTCGAATAGAATCGCTGCATCTGTCACTTGCTCTATATGTTCCTTTGGATACAATACCAACGTTTTAGCCAACCATGCTTCATATGGCGGCAAATTAGTTGGACCAAAATAGGTCGGCATTATCAAAGCAATGCAATTTTCATATAGCTGAAAAAGTTCTTCCGAATCAACAAAACCCAAGTATGTTATGTTTTTATCCACTCCAAGATCAGTTGCCTTTTTCATTATAGCTTCGTAGTTTCCCTTATCACTCCCACTAAAAACTACTTTTATTTCTACATTTTCGTGAGCAAGTTTTTTAAGAGCCTCCAAAATAATGTAGTGGTTTTTATGAGGCCAAAACTGAGCCGGATAGAAATAGTAACCACGCTTTAATTTGTATTTACTTAACACCAAGTCAGTTTGAGACTTATTTTTCCTCATGTGAATCGATGGCGAAAATGGCATAACAATAATTTTCTCTTCATCAACGCCATACCTTTCGATCAACTTTTTTTTCGATATCTCAGCATCAACTAAGGTTATGTAAGCCTTCCTAGTAGCTCGCTTAAATGTCAACTCTCTTCGCTCAAATTCCCCGAATTCTCGAACTTCTGGAAATTCCAAATGATCTCTATGACACATATCCCACAATGTAAACACATAGTTTAATTTTTGGAGGATAATAGCTCTCCCAGAGGGCGAGAGAAAGTAAACCAGATCGACCTCTTCTTTTATCATTTTCTTTTCAAAGTTAGAAAGAAGCCTTAATTTAGACTGAATTTCAAAAAACAATTGCGATCTACACAAAAAAGTGTACAGCTTATCAAACCTACTGATAGGCAAATAGCTGCTTTCGATATCAATTTTTTCAAGCTCGACTAAGTTTTGTTTGATAGGTGTAAATATTTTAATCTCAGAATTTGTAGGCACCACCTTGCTTAGTTGTTCAATAGCATTTATAGATTGCTGATAGCCACCACCTGCAGTTACACTTTGCTCCAGATATACACCTACCTTAAACTTTCTTGTCATAAGTAGTAATTAGCTATTTCTAACTTTAGCGACAATATATCCTGACCAACCTTCAAGATTAAGCGCGCTATCGGACAACCATTCGCCTGATGTAATAATTTCAAGCCCTAAACTATTCAACATATAACTAAGCTCAGGGAGAAAAAAGTATCTCATTCGATGTAGTTCTCGCAGCTGTCGTTCGTTGCCCGGCGCCACTTTGTCTGTAATATCTATCACATATTCCACTTCAACAACATTTTCGTTTTCTAGAATTCGAGGCCTCGCACTTCTTACTACACTCATTATTCTATTTTCATACTGTTTGGTTCGACTCGATGGTTTTATTGTTAACACTGCAGGTCCGTACCAGAAATCAAATATTAAAATTCCGTCTTCCTTTAAACTATTTCTCGCGTTGGCAATTGCACTAGAAAATCCTTCGTTGGTGGTCTGGTAACCCATAACGTGAAAAAGAGATATTGCGACGTCATATTTTTCACTAGGCGTAAACTTTTGAATATCAGCCAGTTCATGAGTAAAATTACCTTCTATAGCATCAACATTCTCCAATCGACGCTTTTCAGCCAAATCAAGCATAGTCTGACTTAAATCAACACCGTGTACGCTGTAACCCTGTTTTGCCAGATTTATTGCATGAATACCCGTCCCACACCCTAATTCAATAATGCATTTCGAATTTGGAGAATACGAATGTATAAGTTTGGAAACAAATTCAGACTCTGCTTTATAGTCTTTGTCTTGATAGAGCATGTCGTAGTAATTTGCGTAGTCATCGAATACTTCGCTCATGAAAAAACCTCATGCATCGCCTTTGATACAGACTCTATTTGCGACTGTGTTAAAGCCACCCCACTTGGCAAATAGAACCCTTTTCTCGCGATATATTCCGCTACTGGGTATGTTTCTCCCTTAAACAAGCCTAGTTTTTGAAATACCGGCTGTTCGTGCATGGGCCAAAAAAAGGGCCTGGTCCCTACGCGGTTTTTTGCCAACTTCGACATAATGTCACTAGCAAGCAATTCTCCATATTCCGCCTTAATCACTATCCCATAAACCCAATATATATTCTTTGCATAGTCAGTGTTCGGGAGCGGTAGTTGTATACCTCCAATATCACACAACAAATTATTATATAGATCTCCGATCTCCCTTTTTCTTGCAACTGTTTCATCCAGTCGTTCTAGTTGAGCTACTCCGACAGCCGCTTGCAAATTTGTCATTCTGAAGTTCCAACCCAGCTCATCATGTACAAAGCGAGGATTCGCCTTAAAACACAAGTTTCTCAATGACTTACATCTTTCACTTAGAGAATCATTGTCTACAAGAACCATACCGCCTTCACCTGTTGTGATATGCTTGTTTGGATAAAAACTGAGTGTACTAATCTGACCAAAACTTCCACATTGTTTGCCTTTATAGGTTTGCCCAATCATCTCAGCTGCGTCTTCAATAATAAAGAGACCGAATTTCTCAGCAATTTCTTGTACGGGGCTCATATCAACAGGCAAGCCATAGATGTGCACTACCATAATAGCCCTAGTTTTCGCTGTAATGCGTGACTCAATCTGATTGGTGTCCATGTTCCAAGTGTGGGGATCAGAATCAACGAGTACAGGAATTGCGCCTGCTCGAACAATCGCACTGGCACACGAAATAATGGTGAAGGTTGGCATTATAACCTCATCCCCGGGCCCTATTCCCAGCGCTGCTATAGCCACATCAATAGCGACTGACCCGTTCGCAACTGCAATTCCGTACGTTCTACCTAACGCTCTGGCCACTCCACTTTCGAACCTATTAACATATTCGCCTTCAGAGCTAATCCATCCAGTTCGGATACAATCTAACACATAATTCTCCTCAACTTTCCCGAAGAGAGGAGTATTAACCGGGATAAATTCACTGCTCATCATCATTCCTCAGTAATTTTGAGATCTTCTGCGGACACAGATTCAAATCGAGTTTTGTCTGCTTCGCCCGCGTAGGGCCCTTGTTTTACCTCAATCATTTCACAATCCTCTAGCATTTCGAATCCATGACCACCGTGAGCAAGGAGTATCACGTCTCCTACTTTTAAAACGCTACTTTGAAGATAAGCCCTATTCGAACTATAGAAATCTACCCTTACAGAACCGCTCTTTATGAACAATACTTCTTGAGTAAAATCTACTTTTCGAGGAACCGGATTGTGAACGTGGGGTGCAATTACTTTACCTATTGGATGATTCATATATGCAAGCTGCTGGGATAGGTCATTCTCAGTGAAGAAAGTTATGCCAGGCTTGGAGTATTCACGGCGAACAATTATTGCAAGCAACAATTCACCTTCAAAAATAGATTCAATCATACACCTAATTCCTTTAATATTTTTTCCGCTTCTCTCTTTAACTGATTTATGCTAAATTTTTTATTCACCAAATTAAAACAGTTACGCGCCATAGTTATGGCGCCATCTTTATCCTTAAGGAGTTTAATTATTCCCTCAGAAAACTCCCGTGCATTGTCAGCAAGAACAATATCTTTCCCATTTTGAACTGGAATCCCTTCGGCGCCTAGTGTCGTTGATACAATAGGTATATAACATGCGCCCGCTTCCAATATTTTAAATCTAGTTCCAGATTCATACATTAGAGGCACAAGGGCAATGTCCGTATTTTGCAAATATGGCAAGACAGATGGAACCTTTCCCTTAACAATGATAGATTGGTCATTTACAAAAGGCACAATGCTTTCGGAGCCCCTACCAATGATAAACAACTTTAAGTCTGGAACTTCTTTTTTAACCAAAGGAAATATTTCATTAATCAACCAACGCGCTGCGCTATCCATTGGGCTATCATAGCGCCCAAATGTGCCAGCCAAATATATACTAGGATTTACCAAGTCCGGAGGCCTGTCCCATTTGTCTTGATAGGTTTCAACATCTATTACGTTAGAAAAAATCTTAATTTTGGCTTTTAGTCCGCCTATAGATCTGTAGTACTCTTCATCCACCGTTGAGACGGCTGTTGTTATATCGCAAAGATTAACCCACATGCGTTCTTCTCGTTTCTTTTTCCAACCACCTAATAGAATTAATAATTTTCGAACTAAGTTTCTGGCGAAAGGCAATTCCCTCAATATGAACCTCGACCACACACTATCAGTATCACATATCACACGAATGGTGGGATCTAATTTTTTAACCCTTCTTATTAATGGATATGAAATATTTCCAAACCCGAACCACACTACATCTATTTTATTTTGCCTTACAATATCGACTATGCGCCTCGCGTCCTTTTTAGTATCTACTTGTGTCAACCGTCGCGCTATTCTAGATAGAGAACCAGTATGCATACCTGGCTCATCTCGCTTCCGTGCTGTTTCCGTGAACTCCAATCTATTACACATCTGCTCGTATATTTTAACCGACTTATCTCCCCCAACTTCCTTAGGTGAAGCACGAGACAAAATATAGAGATTGCTCACGTCATTAAGTGCTTTAATTGTATTTTCTACTCTTAGTTGAGGCCCTCCTGCAGGGGGATTCTCTAATATGGGTGTTGTGTACAATATATTAGTCATAAAAAAATATGAAACTGAAGAAAATAAACTATACTGAAGGAGCGAATATTAGTGTGCAAATAATATATAGGGTCTTGGAGGTGAAAAATAATCGTAAAATCCCCGAAACTCTATCTTATAGGTTGAGTTGGCTGAAAGAATGATTTCTTTGCACAATTTTGCGTTCTCATAATTATGGTAAACCGCGACTGCCAACATAGGCCTACTATTTCGCATTGTGTCTAAGGCCCCTTTTAAGGCATCCATTTCAGCATCTTCGACATCAAGCTTAATCAAGCCCCTTCCAGACAAATTATTACTATTCACTACCTCGTCTATGGTTAGCAAATCCACCTGTATCTCTTCTTCAAAAGATTGAGTATTTTCTCCTACAGTCGATTCGAAAAGACTATTTTTTTTGTATTTCAGTGTAATTTTTCCCAAGTCTTGTCCGAGTGCTACGTTTAGTATTTTCCATCCTTTTTCTGGTTTATAGAAAGTGTTGTAGGTTCTAGTTACAGAACGATTAAACGCTGAAACAGGATCCACCATGAGAAGCTTTCCGTTAAAGCCTTTCCTCTGTACGAATAAACCCAAAAATCCCTCCGCAGACCCCCCATCAATAATCCAGTCTAATCTAGAATAATCGAAAACGGGATGATCATATGAAGATGGATTTTCATTCCATTCATCATAGATCTCATGATATACCCACGGAATATCTTTCGAGTCACTTTCATTTGGCCAAAACAGCTGGACATCCTCTATTCTATAGACACTCTCACTATCACCATGCTCTACACCCTTCATTTCCTTCAAAAGCGTCGCTTTTTCTCGAGCGTAAAGAGCTACATCTTCAATCGTAAAGTGATAGTTCCTTTCCTTCTTTTTGGAATAGTTAAAATAGGAGACAAAGGCACGGATGAACTTATCATAAAACCTAATCTTCGATTTTACCTTCTTTGGTAGTAGTTTTCGCAATATTTTCCCTATCATAGTAAACTATCAACGATACCTAGTAGTTTAATTTGCCTTTCCTGGATTTTGGTTACGATAGCGGGGTTTTATTTTAGCTTTCTTTCGGCCATCGGGATTCGCTAACGATGGGCAGTCCATCTGCTATAGATTCGACAAAATAGTCAAAATGGATATTTTTATTTGGCAAGATATCATCTATACTTTTCACTCTCAGGATAGGTTCCTCTCCATACTTAAAATCCATTATATTTATTTTGCTATAGTAGTGAAATTGGTAGAAATATATAAATTTATATGCTAACTCACTCATCATTCCTAAGTCCATTCGCACATCCCCAAGTAAAGCCTTCTCTAGAAATGCAAAATATTCCTCTCGTGTAGCAGGATCTATAGTAAAACCGCATCCTCTATAATGCGATTTTCCGCTAGTTATCACATATTTACCAAATGCGGCTAACTCTAAACCCACTGTACTAGTGTGGACAAGCCCAACCGTAGTAGACGAAAAAAATTCGTATACAGTTGCTCTAACCTTCGGAGATAGAAATATTACATTCTCGTTTAAATCAAGGCCGGAGTTTTTCAACATGTCGCCAACAGTTTCTTGAGTTGCAGGTACTATCGGGTGCAACTCAGCCGGATGCGCTTTTATTATAAGCTGATATTCTGGACGGTCATTGAACCACTTTACAGTTTCTTTAATCCAGCTCATCATATCTTCAAAAAATATCTCTTTATTTAAAGCTGCTAAATCCCAAATAACATTAGCCAGCAGCAAAACAGTGGGTTTCGTTTTATCAATCTTGCTCAATGCTTCTTCCTCTAAGCTATGATCGCCTAGAGCTGCGGTATTTAGCATCATATCATTATTAGGCATTCCCCGAGAAAGAAGCCACTGGTGTACCATTTCTCTTTTCTTCGGATACAATTCAATTTTTGAAAAAGCGCTCCAAGCACTAGAGAAATTTAAATTCATTGCTGCGTCATTATATGCGTAGCACCAGCCTTTTTGACGACCTCCGCACCATTGAGAATAGAAAGGTATATTCCTTTTTTTTGCCAACTTTTCTAGCAACGCCCACATCCCATAATAGCTATCGTTACTAACAATTCGATCTGGTGCTAAATCGTCCAATGCACCCTCGTAAGCCTTTTTTAATAGCAGGAGGTTTTTAACATGACGACGCCCAAGGAATTCGTGTCCTTTGATTTTGTGGTAGTCCCCAACACCGTAATTATTTACAAGTATATCTTTCGCCCACGCACCAATTGGAAGTCCGTCAACCTGATAATTTAGCCAAAGACCGTCTTCCAACGAATCTATTTGAAAATCTACTGCAAAATAGTCCTCTTTTAAAAGATACTTTGAAAGCGCGGTCTTATTTGGATATGAGGCCCATAAAGACTCAGAACTTTTAACACAACTCTTACAGTTTTCGGTAAAGTTTCGATTTCCGGTCCAGATCCCGCCAAAATAATTACATTCTACAGACTGAATGCCATCGCAGTAGAGAGGTATTATTTCGGCGTTTCTAATTGTTAAGGCTGATGCCAGCAAACTATCGTGTAAAAAAGAAGGCCGAAATACCGAAAAACTAGGACCGATTATTACGCGTATTTTTTTTCGTGTCTCGTCCCTGGCATTAAGAGCACCAGACTTTACTGCGTTCAATATATTGATCTCACCACGCTTCTTGCGATAGTTTTCGATTTTACTTTTCAGTACTTGTAACATTGCGATTTAACAACCCGTTTTTGAAAATACACTTTTAGCAATAGAAAAGATCTACTCATACTCAAACATTTCACATACCTTTCTATAGTCTTCTATATGGCCCACATCTATCCATGCGTCCTTCAACCTGTAGATATACACAGACTTATTCTGTTTTGACATCTCCTCAAATAAGTTTGTCATATCAAAAAATGTTTCTTTTGGAATGAATTCCAAGTAATCTGGGTTTATAATGTATATACCAGCATTAACTTCGTGAGAAACAATTGGTTTTTCTACAATTCCAACAAAACGATCAGAAGAGCTCTCCACCACGCCAAAGGGAACCGTGTGATCATGCCTAAAGACACACATAGTTGCGTCAGAACTTAACTGATTATGGTAGTTTAGAAATTCCTCTATATCTAACGCCGTCAGTACGTCTCCGTTAATCACCAACAGAGGATCAGCCAACTTTTCATCAATCAGCGAAAGCGCTCCCGCCGTACCCAGCCGTTTATCTTCTACCAAATAAGAAATTTCGATACCCCATTTTTCACCGTTTCCAAAATAATTCATAATTTTTTCTTTCTTGTAGTTCACGGAAAATTTAAATTTGTTGAATCCATGTTCTACAAACATATTCAGAATAGTCTCAAGTATTGGAATTCCTCCGACAGACAACATCGGTTTTGGCATATTTTCAGTCAAAGAGCCTAGCCGACTACCCAACCCTCCCGCCATAATAACTACACAATTTGGTTTTCTGTTAAAATCTATCTCATCCAAAACAAAAAGATCTACGTATATGTTGTTTTCATCTACAAGCGGCAAATGCCTTCTATGTATTTTTTTCAAAAATTGTATTTTTTGTTTGGTTGTAGACCTGTAGTCCATCTTAAATGGATTTTTATTCAATATATGATCCAAATCAAGTTTATTATTTAATATGGCTTTTCTGATATCACCATCAGTAATCAATCCAACAAATTCGTTTTTTAGATTTACCACTGGCAATACCCCATTACCATTTTCATCTAGTAATTTAATGGCTGAATACAGGCTCGTATCTTGTGATAATACTAGTTTATGTTTCACAATTTTTCCTCAGAACAAATTCTGCATACTGAAAGTCTTCAATGGAATCAATATCGACCGATCTTTCACGAGGCATTACATATGCGTACGAATTTTCGCTAAAATATCTATTCGAAAAAATCAATTTCTGTGAAAACACATAGATTGCACCATTTGGATAAAAGCTTGGCTTATAATGCTGCCTATTGTTCGCTACAAAGCCATTGAGACTTTCAAGCCTACCATCTTCATCAATATATGTATTCCAGTGTATCGGATGTGACTCTTCAACGAAGCTAACTACTGAATCTGCGTTCTTTTCTCTAAAAATCTCGATGGCACTATCAATGTCCTTTGATGTTCTCAGTGGCGAAGTGGGTTGAAGAACTACAAAGCTATCGGTAAGATATCCGAATTCTTTGCTCAATCTTTGAACCGTGTATTTGTAATTGTCTATCGCTAAAGAATGATCTTCCGCTAACTCCTTCGGCCGTAAAAAAGGGCTTTTCGCTCCATATTTAATCGCTACTTGCTCAATTTCGCAACTATCGGTTGACACTATTACTTCAGTTACATATTTGGAGGCTGTAGCTGCCTCTATTGTGTAAGCGATAAGAGGCTTTCCTGCTAGGCACTTTGTGTTTTTACCTGGCAATCCTTTAGAACCACCCCTCGCTGGTATGAGGGCAATCAAATAAAGTCATCCTTTGTTAATATTGAATCTTCTTCTTTGTCCTTCGTAAGAGTCAATCCGACTACCATTTCGTACATTTCTGGCGGTAGCCCTGTCCCAGGGCGTTTGAAATCTAAATCAGTGCCCTTGATTACTTCACCCCTACTCATACTTCTTGTAAGAACAATGCTTCTCCTAAATTCGTTCTTTCTTTCCGTGTTTTCAACCGCGTCAATTCTCGCGCTCCCAAGTGCTCTGTATATTCGTTTTGATTCAAAGCAAATTTGCTGTAATTCATCAAAGTCTGCCGATACCTTATGGTCCCAGCCCTCCATTCCCTTATCCAAAGTAAAATGTTTTTCGATAACACATGCTCCTTTAGTAACAGAAGCCAGCGGGATCGGAGAACCTAGACTATGATCCGAGAAACCGACAGGATATGAAGGATAAACGGTTTGAAGTGTCGTAATATTGTTGAGATTTACTTGGCTATCTTCGGGCGGGTATATTGAGACACAGTGTAATATAACAATGTTGGTATTACCTTGTTCTTCAATTGTTTTAACTGCTCTATCTATCTGATATAGCTCGCTAAGTCCTGTAGAGAGTATGATCGGTAGTTTTTTTTGTGATATATATTTCAGAAATGGATAGTTATTTAAATCCATGGACGCGACCTTTATAAAAGGAGCTTTCAAAATTTCGACTAAAAAATCTACTTCTCGTATGGAAAAAGGTGTGGAGGTAAAATCTATGCCAACACTGTCGGCGTACTCCTTCATGCTTAACAGCTCCTGCTCAGACATAGAATACTTCTCTACAATCTGCTCTAGATTAGTGTCAGACCTCCCTCGATAGTCATCCTGCAAAAAATAGTTTTTTTCATATTTAGATCTAGAAAATATGCTTTCTTTACTCCAGCTCTGAAACTTAACACAATCTGCTCCGGCTTTTTTTGCTTGTTTAATTAATTCCTTCGCGAGATCCATATCTCCGTTATGGTTAGCACCAATCTCCGCTATTACATATGGTTCGCAAAAATTGAAGACCTCTTTGCTACGTGTTAAACTAACCCTCATATTCATTCCTCATAATACTTTGCCAATTCCCACCAGCATGGACGATCCTCTAAATTCTTTAAACAGCAGTTATAGTAGGTTTGTACAAATTCAATGTCACCTATCTTATGCAGAAGACCATCGAAATATTCATAGTATTTTGCAACCTCACGATAATTCTCCTTAAGAAGCCGGTAATGTTCAGCTTTTACATTGATTGCCTGAATCAGTGTATCAATCGATGGATTTTTAATACCGACTGTGTTGCTTCCGTGCTGGCGATATAATGTTTTCGCAAAAGAATTAAAGCGCACTGTACAACCTTTCGAAAGAAGTAGACTAAAGTAATACCAATCGACAGCCAAGAGCGATGTTGGCAATTCAATTACTAGAGAAGAGTCTAATTGAATCGCGGTGTTCGACATACCTAAATAATTAAAATGAAGGATATCACTTAGACTAGTTAAGCCACTCTCTGGCAAACGAGGAGCAAAATATGATTTAAGCAAAAAAGTACCGTTGTCAGTAATTATGTCAACATCATTGAAAACAACGTCCGCTGCCGTACTTTCCAGCAGATTCAATGAGGTTTCTACTCTATTTATTGACATGACGTCATCCACATCAGCAAATATTAAGTAATCAATTCCACAAGCGAAACAATGACGAATCCCTATTTGCCTGTTCTTAGCAGGAGAACCAGTTCCCTTTAATATCTCAAACGAAATGGCTAGTTTTTCTGAAAGATAGCCGTACAAATTCTCCAAACCATCATCAATCAACACTAAATGAAATTCAGCCAGTGTCTGATCGTTAACAGATCTTAAATAGTCATCAATGTACTTTTCCACTCCTGGATAGACTACAGTTAAGACTGCAATTTTAGACTTGCCCTTCATCTATACATTTTTAACTGCTACGGTACAATGACCCAGCTTTTACAAAACTTTCTTCTTTCAAAAAGGTCCCTTCGACGCAAACCGCATTACTACCAACAAATGATTTGCTACTTACAACACAGTCTCCGTTAATTACCGCGGCGGTGGAAATATGGCAATGATCTCCTACATTGGCGCCATGTTCAATAATCGCCTTTGTATTGATAATACAATTTTCACCCACCGTTGCGTTTGCGTTAACAATTACGTCATGCATAATGATGGTACCTTGGCCCAATTCCGCAAATCTTGAAACATATGACCTTGGAGAAATAATCGTGGGCAATAGTGCTCCACTTTTCTTCAATCTGCTAAATATTCTAAGCCTGGCTTCTACCGAACGTATTTGCCCAATTGTAACTATAAACGCGCAATCTTTATTAATGTGTTCCTCTATATTTTCGTCTGTTCCAAGCACGGGATAGTCCGAAACACGGGATCCCACTTTATTGGTAACATCCAAAATCCCTACGATCCTGAATTGCTTTGTCTGCTCTATTACGTCTATGCAAGATAAGCAATGTCCTCCACCGCCGACCAAAACTAGGTTTTTAGTCATATTTGTACGCTACTTGGGAGTGATACAATTCTAGAGTTGAGCGATGTTGAAACTTCTAAGGAGTCTGTCTGACAGTTCTCAAACATTCTTAGTGTATTCATTAAACGCCACATCGGTCTAACACCAATCTTGTTTAACCCCATCTTGGCTATAAAGTCGTTAGCCATGACCTCCGTTGGAAATATTACCGAGTTTATCCAGAAATTTGATTTTGATTCCGCTGGCTCGCAAAGAAATTCTATGTCTGACGAGATAAAATACTGTCTATATCGCTCGGCCAAAAGCCTTTTTTTTTCCAACATGAATGTGATATTTTCTAACTGTGCGCAACCCAATGCCGCGTTTATATTTGGTAGCCGATAGTTAAAGCCCGTCATATCATGCTCAAAATCGATACTATTTTCTACCTTTGCTGTAGTTGTTAGATGCTTGGCCTGTTTAGCGAGGACCTCACTGTCAACCAATATCATGCCACCTCCACCGGTAGTAATTACTTTGTTTCCATTGAAACTTAGAACGCCAATATCACCAAATGTTCCAGTATGCTTTCCTTTATAGTAACTACCTAAACTTTCAGCGGCATCTTCTACAACTGGAATACCATATTGAGTTGCCACCTCGACAATTTTGTCTATTCTGCATGGATGGCCTAGCGTGTGCATCGGAACAATAGCAGAGATTTTCGAACCACTAACCTTATTGTAACAAGAGTTTTTCTCTATGAATGTATTATTATCTAGAAACTCCTTTAATGCTTCGGGATTCATACCCATAGTTTCGCGCTCAATGTCTACAAAAACGGGCACCGCTCCACAATATGTTATTGCATTGCATGTTGCTACAAAAGTAACTGGCTGAGTTATCACCTCATCACCTTGCTTTACCCCTGCCAGAAGTAACGCGATGTGTAGCGCTGATGTGCCATTTACTGTCGCTACCGCAAATTTGGCGTTAGTAAAATCGGCGATAGATCGCTCAAATCGATTAACGAATTCACCAACGCTGGATACGAAAGTAGAGTCTATTGTTTCGCAAAGATACTTTTTTTCGTTACCACTAAACAGAGGCCTGTGCAATGGTATAAAGATCTCGCAGGGGTAAAGTGAACGAACTAATTCTACAAATTCGTCATACATTGTATAGACCTGCTTTATATTTTTCTAGGGTACCCCTTTTCTCAAACCATTCGATAGTCTTTCCTAGTCCCTGCTCCAGTGAAAACTCTGGGATAAAGCCTGTTGCTTCAACAAGTTTTGAATTATCACACCAAAGCCGAAAAACCTCGGATTTCTCAGGCCTTAATCGTTGTTGATCAACAATGTATTCAACGTCACTGTTCATAATATTTTTAATAACATTTAAAGTGTCATAAACGGAAATTTCATAATTAGAACCGATATTTACGGTTTCCCCTACCAATTTGGCACTTTTAGAAATCAGCTCTAGACCTCTACATGTATCATACACATAGTTAAAATCCCTGGTTGGAGAAACATCCCCTAGCTGAATAGATTTCACCCCTGCAGCAATTTGAGAGATTATCGTTGGTATAACAGCGCGTGCAGATTGACGCGGCCCATATGTATTAAAAGG
>JAOUPJ010000464.1 GCA_029879945.1 Gammaproteobacteria bacterium | reverse complement strand
ACTACCTAAGCTCATTCGACTATGCTGCTTTGAATTTAAGAATTTTTTCAAGATTTGAAATAGATAATTTCTTTTTCACTTCTTCGCTCAGTCCACTAACCACTATTTGCTCTCCCTGAGTACCCAGATAGTCGCGCAGTAACATCAGAACTCCTATCGAGGATGTGTCTATTTTTGGCACATTTTTCAAATCAATTTGAAATCGACATTGACTACTGTGCTTTTTACATTCCTCAATCAATGTAGGGTATTGGGCGCCACCAAATTCATCAGTAACACCGATATGGACCACATTGTTTTCGGTTTTAACAACTTTGATTCCCATATACTACTCCGGGGGTTGCTCAAACCTGTTATCGTTCGAGATACTAAAAGAATTAGTGAAAGGAAACCGCCAAGACCAAGTTATACCTTTGTTTACGATCTATCGCGTTCTATACTTGAGAAAGTAAATTGTGAAATTTTTTAGCCCTTACCGCTTCATCAGAGAAAAATATGAAGAAGAAAATGAATTGGCACGGTCTATTAGCGTTAACGGCGCCTCCACCACTTTCTGCACAAACCGACGCAGAACATGTCAGAAACGTTAATAATCATGAGATTAGCGATATAGTTAATTCGATCGACCCAACTGTTTCCGCGCTATTAAACGTAGTTCTTGTGGGTTTATTGGCGTATCTTTTGGTCACTAAGTTTAAAACCAATACCCTTAGTATAATTAATCGATCTTACAATTATGACCAAGACCGACTTCAGCATTTTTTTGATGCCTCAATGGAAGGACTATTTTTTCACGAAAACGGTATTGTTACCGATATTAACCCTGCGGCTTGTCAAATGATCGGATATTCTCGAGATGAAGTAATGGGAACACATATTCTCAATTATGTTCCAGAAAAATATCATCAAGAATGTATTGATCATATGAAAAGCATGGACGAGGGTCCCTATGAATTTGAGGCACTACATAAAACCGGTAGCAGAATACCGATTCGGATCCGCGCAAAAACACTGCTGACAGAAAAAAATCCCATTAGAGCTGTAGCAATCACCAGTCTAATGAACTCAAAATGTTCTCCCAATTCTTTTTTATCACTTGATCAAATCGAAAATCCCGATGGGGCCTTTCTTTCACGCATGGGGCATGAGTTTAAAAAACCTTTAAGTACCATACTCGGTTTTACTCAGATACTGCAACATACCGAACTTAGCGATGAACAAAGCCAGTATACAGCGCAGATTTCAGAGGCAGGTGATCGATTGCTTAAAATGATCAATGCGATGCACGATTTTGGAAAACTGGACGCGCACGAAATTGCTTTAGAACCAGAAAACGTCGATTGGACAGATATACTTGTCGAATCCATCGATCTAGTCAGTCCTCTGATAAAACAGAAAAGCTTGAATCTCCTCGTTAGCACTGAGGCCTGCGAGCGGTCGGTGGTGTTCGCCAACCGCACTCGATTTAGGCAAGTACTACACAATTTGTTATCGAATGCCGTGCTCTACAATAGGGAACATGGCAATATTAGTATCTACTGTTCCACCACCAACGAAAACAAGCTAAGGGTTAGCATCGAAGACTCAGGTATTGGCATTCCCGAAATTAGTCATCTGCAGGTCTTTCAGCCTTTGAGTCGATTTCGCAATTGCCGTGAATCGATCGCAGGGACCGGTATGGGACTGGCTGTTTGCAAAAAACTCATCGAGT
Organism: Gammaproteobacteria bacterium; assembly: GCA_029879945.1. GTDB lineage: Bacteria > Pseudomonadota > Gammaproteobacteria > S012-40 > S012-40 > JAOUPJ01. Next base: position 474 of record JAOUPJ010000464.1, on the reverse strand, counting down.
TGATGGGTGGAAAAATCGGCTTCTCAAGCGTAGAGAACGAAGGCAGTTGTTTCTGGATTGAGCTTCCTCTGGCGCAATCGGTTCAACAAATAGCAGCTGAAAGTGACCTTGAAACAGAGGAATTAGGTGCCTAGTACGGCCCTAAACTGAGTCCTCACCCGCTCCAGGTCTGCAGGGGTGTCCACACCGTGTCCGGGCACTTGAACAGCCTCCGCCACATGTACACGCAGCCCATTCCACATGATCCTAAGCTGTTCCAGAGATTCCACCTTCTCGATTTCACAAGGCGGCCACTGCACGAACTGCTTTAGAAAGCCTGCCCAGTGGGCGTAGAGCCCAATGTGACGCTGATAGTGTTTGCCAATTTCCTGCGGCAGAGCATGATCTTCAGCAAAACGACTACGGTCCCAGGGAATGGGCGCACGACTAAAGTAGAGCGCATACCCTTCGTGGTCTGTTACCACTTTGACCACA
>JAOUPJ010000226.1 GCA_029879945.1 Gammaproteobacteria bacterium | reverse complement strand
GGATCGAACAGGTCCTGAGGATTATCTATTGGGGTACTTACGGTGGCGGTGACTGCGTCTCCGTGGCGTTGCAGATTGGCCGCCACCTGCTCGATTACCTCTCCGGGCATGAAGGGTTCATCCCCTTGCAGATTGACCACAATTTCTTCATCGCCAATACCGCACTTCTCAATAACCTCAATCATGCGATCAGTGCCCGTGGGGTGATCGGCGGAGGTCATACAGACTTGCCCACCAAAGCCTTCCACCACCGCTGCGATACGCTTATCGTCTGTTGCGATGATGACTTGTTTAGCGGAACAGTTTTGAGAGCATTCATACACGCGCTGTATGAGGGGTTTGCCTTCCACATCGGCCAAAGGCTTACCCGGCAAGCGTGTCGACGCATACCGAGCGGGGATAATGACGTGGTAACTCATTCCACTTCTTCGTCTGCCGGAAGCTCTCGGGCCTCGTCTTCCAACATCACAGGGATATCGTCACGAATAGGATAAGCCAGGCGGTCAACCTTGCAAATGAGTTCTTTTTCGGATTTTTTGTGTAAGAGTGGGCCCTTACAAACGGGACAAACTAGGATGTCGAGTAACTTAGGGTCCATCTGGCTTTCCTTCGAGCGATCTTTTTTTCCAACAATGCCAATACTTGATCACCCAATTCCTGTGGAACCTGTGCATCTACGGTGACGCACCAGTGGTGATCCTGGGCCAAGCGCTCGCATTTTACCGCATCTTTCTCTGTCATGAGTAGGGGGCGGCCAGAACTAAATTCAAAATCCTTGACGGTATATTTGTGATGATCAGGAAATGGGTGCGCGTCCACGTCAATTCCCTGCTTCTTTAATTGGCTAAAAAATCGATTGGGATTACCAATCCCGGCTACTGCGTCTATTTTTTGACCCTTAAATGAGTCGATCTTCTGAAACTTGCTAAAATTCTTGAGATTATAGACCTTACCAAAGCGCAGACTCATGCCGTATTCAGTGCCATAAGGGGTCTTTCGGGTCTCACCGCCGTTCACAATATGGAAATCCACGCTGAAAAGGCGCGTTATGGGTTCGCGCAGCGGTCCCGCGGGCAGACAATAGCCATTGCCAAAGCGCCGTTTGCCGTCGATGACACTGATTTCGATATCACGACCCATGGCATAGTGCTGCATACCGTCGTCTGAGACAATCACGTCCACCTCTTTATGGGCATTCAACAGGGCCTTGATGGCTGCAACGCGCTCCGGGCCCACGGCCATGGGGCACTGGCAACGCCTGGCAATGAGCACAGACTCGTCTCCCACCATCAGGGGATCACTATCGGGCCGCACCTGCTGGGGCCAGATATGGGCCTCGCCCAGATAGCCGCGACTCACCACGCCAGGGTGATACCCGGCCTGCTTCAAAAGATTCACCAGCCACACGACTGTCGGGGTCTTGCCACTGCCGCCCACAGTGATATTGCCCACCACAATCACGGGCACGCGAGGTTTGTGGCTGCGAAATAGACGAAGACGGTACATCAGGCGACGTAAACCCGCCAGCATGCGAAACACCGGGGTGAGCATTTTCAAATGAAATGGGACTTTTTTAGTCGTATCGTACCAATATTGATCAACAGACATTACCAGTCAAACACCCTTTGTAGTAGTTCATCCAGAACCGCTTGTGCTGCTCGTCGGTACTGCCAAAAGACCTGGCGCTGCGCGTCCTGGGTCTTTCGATCCATTGGGGAAATATGATTCGAATTTTGTGCCAGCCAGCTCTCCCATGAAAAACTATAATTCCCCATGTTTTTTAATAGCTTAGACCACTTTTCCCCAGTGGATGTCAAACGCAGTGTACCACCGGCGGCGAGGACTTGCCAAAATTCCAATGGATTTTTTCCGCTTATAACAGTTTGATCGGCAGCAGAAGCCAATGCTGAAACCCAGCGAGGCTGGTCTGCGATCAATAAGGTTTCTGGGGGTAAGGGCGAGCGATTCCAGGTACTCAAATACTGGTAGGGCAATCCAGAGCAGGAAATAACGGATTTAAAGGTGGCCGATCCCTGGCCAAAAGACTCGTCCGTGGAAACACAGAGATAATCCTTTCTCCATGATCTTGAGTCCTGCCATAAGGATAGCAAACTCTGTACCGCAGTGGGGGCTAACTTACCAAAGAAAAATATCCGTTGCTCACTATTTGCTCCGAGTGCCGGTTTCAGGCTGGGCTCCACTTGTGGATTGACCAACAGGCTGAACAGGTCGCTCGCCTCCTGTTGATACTTGGGACTGGCACTGGGCGAGTCTTCCAATAGATGGGGATACCAGGCCTCGCACTCAATCATTGGATGCGCTGTGTGGACGTTTACCGTGTGCAGACCCAAGGCCTGGCACTGTTTGGACAGATTCGCGCCGGGTAGATCGTAAACCGAAATCACGCCAAAGGGATTCCAGCGTTCCAGAACCCGTTTAACCACTGAAGGTAAATCGCAACAACCGAAACCATAGGCGATGCGCTCCAGATCCTTGAAGCGAGGGAGATAGACGTGGGGGTAGTCCTGTTCGAAGGTGAACACGATACGCACATCCAGTCTTTTCTGATGAAGGGCACCGGCGATTTCGCTGGCCAGTAACACGGATTCGTAACTGCTACCGGCGCGTACCCAGATCAGCTTGCCGCGACCGGGTATGCTTTTTAGCAGGCCCCAGCGCGCATTGGCGCGGGACTTGTTACCACCAAGCCGGTCTTGAAGATCGGCCTTGAGTACAGACCACAGGGAACTGGAATAGCCGGACGCGCTCATGCCTCGACGGTTTCGTTCTCGCCAAACTGCAATTCATACAAGGCCGCATAGTGGCCGCCCTTCGCCAACAGCTCTTTATGCGATCCCACTTCCACCACGCGACCATCGTGCATGACTACGATCTTGTCTGCGTTCTCAATGGTGGACAGGCGATGTGCGATGACAAAGGTGGTGCGGTTTGCCATGAGCTGTTCCAGGGCCATTTGGACCTGGCGTTCCGATTCTGTATCCAGGGCCGAGGTGGCTTCGTCCAAAATCAGAATCGGTGCGTTTTTCAATAGCGCCCGCGCAATGGCCAGACGCTGACGCTGTCCACCGGAAAGCAACACGCCATGTTCACCCACTTGCGTATCCAGACCCTGGGGCATTTTTTCGATGTACTCCCAGGCATAAGCAGCCTTGGCGGCATTGATCACGTCTTCCCGTGTGGCCGTATCCAGCTTTCCGTAGGCAATATTGTGTTCGATGCTGTCGTTGAACAGGCGCACGTCCTGACTGACCAAAGCAATCTGCTTGCGCAGATCAGCAAGACAAATATCTTTTGTGTCGATGCCGTCTATCAGGATGCGGCCCTCGTCTGCATTATAAAAGCGGGGAAGCAAACTCGCTAAAGTCGTCTTACCGCTCCCCGACTTGCCCACCAGGGCAACGGTTTCGCCGGACTTCACTTCTATACTCACCTGATTGAGTACGCGGCCCTTTTCTTCGTCATACGTAAACGATACCTTGTCGATGACCACATCACCCTTGGCGCGATCCAAGGCCTGGGTGCCGGTGTCCAACTCTTTGGGTTCTTGTAGAAAACTGAAAATACTCTGCGAGGCAGCGATGCCTTTTTGCAGCACCATGGTAATGGTAGTGAGACGCTTGATGGGCGGAAACAGAAGCATCATGGCGGTCATGAAGGCCATAAACTCACCGGCCTCCATTTGTTTAGGCATGGACGGATGCGTTGCCAGAAAGATAATTAGCGCTAACAGACTGGCCGCCATGAGTTGCACCACCGGCACGCTGGCGGCGTTGGTCACGGTGATTTTCATGAATTGGGAACGATTGGCCTTGTTCGCTGCGTCGTACTGATCGCTTTCGTACTGTTGACCACCGAACACCTTCACCACGCGTATCCCTTCCACCGTTTCCTGGGAGACATGCGTAATATCACCCACCGAATCCTGCAGGCGCGTAGAGATTTTGCGTTGACGTTTGTTCACATACACCACTACCGCAGTCATCACCGGTGCGATGGTGAGAAACAAAAGGGTGAGACGCCAATTGGTGTAGAACATAAAACCGAACAGACCGATGATGGTGAGCGTGTCTTGAATGAGAACGGTCACGGCACGACTGGAGGCCTCGGAGACCTGCTCCACATCGTAGATCAGTCTTGAAATCATTTTGCCCGAGGGGTTCTTGTCATAATACGACGTGGGCAGTGTGAGTAGATGATCGAACATTTCGCGGCGCAAGTCTTTCACCACATGACGCCCGACCCAGGTCATAAAAAAGACCGAACCGAAACTGCCAAAACCGCGTGTGACAAATATGGCCAGCAGGGCCAGCGGCACCATGGTGATATAAAACTCATCGCGCTTTACGAAGGTGCCGTCCAATAAGGGGTCCATGATCCAGGCGAAGGCCACTTCGGTGACGGCAACGATGATCATACCGATCACGGCAAAGAAAAATCCCCAGCGATAGGGCTTGGTATAACTGAGTAGACGGCCATACACGGCGCGACCATTGTTCAGATCAATCTTACGACTCACGATGACCTCGGATCAGGGTTGCGCAGAGAGTTGTTGGGTAGCGAAGCTCAGGCGATTAAATCCTAGCTGTCTGACTGCGTCCATGGCGGTGATCACCGATTGGTGTGGCGTGTTGGCATCTGCGCTCAATATGATAGGAATGGTCCTGTCCTCCCCGGCAATTTTGGAAATGGCCTTTTGCAAGGTCTGTATACGATCGTTCACCAGTCGTTGTTGATTGATGTAGTAGTGCCCTTCCGCATCAATGGCAATTTCCAGCTCCTTGAGGATCACGTTCTCGGCCGATTCGGCGCCCGGCAGTACAATCCCCAGCTCAAACTGCTCATCGAAGGTGGTTGAGACCATAAAAAAGATCAGCAACAGAAACACGATATCGATCAGTGGCGTTATATTAACATCCACCACATCGTTTTGCTTGCGGCGAAACTTCACGCGGCGCGGGCCCCGGTACTGACAGAGCGTTCGCCATGGATCACTTCCACCAGCTTGACTGCTTCCTGCTCCATGGTCACCACCAGATCATCCACCTTGCGACGGAAGTAGCGATGGGCAATGAGGGTAGGAATGGCCACGGACAAGCCCGCCGCTGTCGTGATCAGGGCTTCGGAGATACCCCCGGCGAGGATGGTGGGATTGCCCACGCCTTGAGTGGTGATCACATTGAACACCTTGATCATCCCCACCACGGTACCCAACAGGCCCAGCAAGGGAGTGATGGCGGCGATGGTGCCCAGGGGGTTGAGAAAACGTTCCAGCTCGTGGGTAACGTGTTGGCCTGTCTCTTCGATGGACTCTTTCATCACTTCGCGGGAGCGGTCCATACTGGCCAGACCGGATGCCAGCACACGCCCCAAGGGTGAGGTGTCTCGCAGGGCGACGATGGTGTTGGCGTCGATTTGCTGATTCTTTTTCAGCTGGTAGATCTTGGCCACCAGGTGCTGCGGCGCGACGCGGCTGCGCTGTAGCGTCCAGCTACGCTCGGCGATAATGGCCAGAGACACCACAGAACAGAAGATGATGGGGGCCATTAACCATCCACCGGCACTCACTATTTCCCACATTATTCCTGCTTCCCGCTTATGACTCTTATTGACACTGGTCCCTAGTCAATCAATGTATATGCCAAGCGCGTATTTCCTGCTGGCGGTATAACTGTGGCGATCCGATCCCTTTTTCGTTCAAAATCAGCGTGATCGCGCCAGTATCGTCCGTATTATAGTGGTTTATTCCCCGCTGCTCATAGCGTTTGACGATTTCAGTGCGCGGAAAGTTGAAGCGGTTGACATAACCGACGGGAAAAAGCACGGTTTGGGGGGCCACTGCATCGATAAAGTCCTCCGTGGACGAGGTCATACTGCCGTGGTGTGGGGCGATGAGTACATTTGATTGCAGACGAGAACCGAGGCGT
>JAOUPJ010000164.1 GCA_029879945.1 Gammaproteobacteria bacterium | reverse complement strand
ACCGGCGCGCTCACCGAGGTGGGCACCTTCGAGTCGGTGGGGAGCACCTGGTCGAGTTCGGTCACAGTCGACCCTACTGGCCGCTTTGTCTACCTGGCGAGCAGCGGCACTCACGACATCGCAACCTTCAGCATTGATGCAGCTACCGGCGCGCTCACCGCAGTGGGCTCCGCTGTCACGACGGGCACCTCGCCGATATCAGTCACGGTCGATCCCGCTGGCCGCTTTGCCTATGTGGCGAACCAAACGTCTAACGACGTCTCTACCTACAGTATCGATCCTGCAACGGGCGCACTCACTGAGGTAGGGACCGCTGTGGCGGCGGGCACCTCTCCGAAGTCGGTCACGGTCGACGCCAACGGGCGTTTCGCCTATGTGGCAAACGGTGGCTCCGATAATGTCACTACCTTTAGCATTGATGCGTCTACGGGTGCGCTGACCGCCGTGGGCTCTGCCGTGGCAGCAGGCACTGGCCCCACTGGCGCGACGATGATGAGCCGGGCGCGCTTTGCCTACGTGGCCAACAACGGTTCTATGGGTTCCGGAGGCAGCATCACCACCTTCGGTATCGATCTGGCTACCGGTACTCTCAGCGAGGTGGGCTCAGCAGTGGCGGCGGCAGGTTCTCCGTCCTCGGTCACGGTCCATCCTTCAGGTCGCTTTGCCTACGTGACGGATGACTCCGTATTCACCGTCACCAGCTTCGGCATTGACCTGACTACCGGTGCACTGACTCAAGTGGGCACCGCAGCGGCAACAGGCTGGTCTCCACTGTCGGTCACGGTCGATCCTTCAGGTCGCTTTGCCTACGTGGCGAATTCCACCTCCGACGATGTTTCCACCTATAGCATTAACCCGGCTACTGGCGCACTCACCGAGGTGGGTTCCGCCGTGGCGGCGGGTACCGGTCCGATGTCGGTCACTGTCAACACCACTGGCCGCTTTGCCTACGTGGTGAATGGCGTGGACGCCTCCGTCACCACCTTCAGTATCGATTCGGCCACCGGCGCGCTCACCGAGGTGGGCACAGCCGTGTCTACTGGCATTAATCCGCAATCAATCACAATCGATCCCAGCGGACGCTTTGCCTACGTGGCGAACCGCGGCGCCAACAATGTCTCGCAGTTCTCCATTGGCACCGATGGTAGCCTCACTGCCATGAGCACCGCCACGGTGGCGGCGGGTAACAATCCGTACTCCGTTACAGTGGACCCCATCGGGCGCTTTGCATACGTGGCGAACCGCGGCACCAACAATGTCTCGCAGTTCACCATTGGCACCGATGGCAGCCTCACCGCCATGAGCCCCGCCACGGTGGCGGCGGGTAACGGTCCCCAATCGGTCACGGTCGATGCCACTGGCAGCTTTGCCTACGTCGCAAACATGAATTCCAACCACGTCAGCACCTTTAGCATTGATCCTGCAACCGGCGCACTCACCGCAGTGGGCTCCGCCGTGGCGGCAGGCAGTGCTCCGACATCGATCGCGGTCACTCGCTAACCGCGATACACTCGTTATCTAGTTTCAGGGCCGGTCTCACCGGCCCTTTTTTATCCGGATATTTGAAGCGAACTGCCTTTTCGGTTATAACAAGTCAAGCAACACAGTGAGCCAGGCGTATGCACCCGAATTTCACGCTATCTTCCTTGAATTTCCGTCACGTGCTCACCATGGCGCAACAAGCCGACTACCCCATTGAGAAATTGTGTCATCACCTGGATATCCAATTCGATTCCTTGAACGACCTGGACTATCGTCTGCCCACCGCTACACTGCACACACTGCTGGAGACGGTCGCCAAAGAAACCCAAAATGAATATTTTTGGTTATCGTTCAAACCCGCCAACCTGATTGCGGCCGATAATCCGCTTTTCTATTTTGTCTTTAACTCGCGGGATGGGTTTGTATTTAGTGATCGGGCGCAAAAATTCTATGGTTACGTATCCGATGCCTACTATCCTATCGTTATCGTTCAGGGAGATGAGAGTGTTGGTCGCGTCGTTTGGCGTGAGCCAGCGCCTCCACTCACGGCCTATCGACTGGATTGGCTGATATCGCTGTGGTGGAGCAATGCCGTCAATTTTTTCGGACCGGATTACAAACTTACGGCAATACGACTCACCACAGAGTTTTCCGATCGCAAGCAGGCCTATGAGGATTTCTTTCAGGTGCCGGTATATGTAAATCACGCCTACAACGAATTTGTTGGCCCTGCCAGCAATCTCACACTCCCCAATCAATTCAAAGAGGTGGATGCCAACCTGGATCATCTCTTGTTGCGTTATTTGCAGAAAAAATCCGTACTACCACACGATGAGTCACTGGGTTTGAGAGAAAAATTACGCGCCCAATTACAAAAACAATTTCTGCACGGGCAATCCGGCATCGAAGTTACTGCTAAAAACATGGGTATGAGCACACGCACCTTGCAACGCAAACTCGCGGAGCTAGACACCAGCTTTGGGGAAGAGTTAGACCGTGTACGACGTGATCTGGCCTTACGTTATCTGAAACAGGATAATCTGCGCATCGTGGAAATCGCATTTCTACTCGGATTCGATGACGTCAAGTCTGTCAATCTCGCGTTTCGTCGCTGGTTTGGTTCTTCACCCACCGAATACCGCAAACGCCTAACAGCCGAGTTGCTTCCTGAAAACAGCACACCTTAATAACGAGGTAGATGGCTGATGTCGCTCTTTCATGTGGTGAGCCAGCCCTCTTCACGAACTATTTTTCCCTCTTGGCGCGATTTCTAAACGGTTTGGCGTTAAATTGAAAACAAATTCCTTCGTTTTCTACTAGTATTGCTATGTTCAAGACCATAGAGCCTGTAGGTTTTAAGGAATGGATAATATGCTCCTTAATCATCAACAGATTGACGTTGTGCCAGATTCACCCGATATTTCAGCCTTGTTCATTAGCAAGCTCCTCAACAGGGCAGAGCAGGCAGGCGTCTCCGTCGATGCATTGTGTAACCATGCACGTATTAGTCTCGCGCAGATCAATAACGAAGAAGGCCGACTGCCTTATCAGGCTTATCTAGCCATTTTGGCAGAAACTGCAAGGCTTGCGGGAGACGAATTTTTCTGGTTAACGAAATACACACCTGATTTGGTACCGACAGACACTCCTTTAGGGTATGTCATTTTCAGTGCACCTACATTGCGACTGGCGATTGACAGGATTCAATCTTTTTATCAACACTATTCCACCGTACACTATCCCGCTTGTGCGCTCTATCCTGACGAATTTGCGTTGCGCCTCACTTCTGACCTTTCGAGTCACATGCTTTCCGGATATGCGCTAGACTGGGTATTTGCCGGATGGTGGGGAGTGAGTCGTCAGTTTGCTGGACCAAAGTTGAAGATCAAACTACTGCGGCTGACTTCGGAATACAGTAGCCGGCAATGGGCTTATCAGAAATTCTTTCATGCAACTGTACAGACCAATCAACCTCATTGTGAAATTGTGTTCGATCTGGAACAGCTGGAACTAGCCAATACTGACAATAATTTCGATGCTAATCTGGACTCAATTTTATTGAATGTTGTTCAACAAACCGTGAAAGAGGGCACACAGGAAAAAGATTTTCTATGCGGACTCCACGAAGAGATCCGCCACCAAATGTTTCTTGGCTCGTTGGAACTAAAAACCATTGCAGAGCGATTTAATACCAGTGCCCGCAGCTTGCAACGCCGACTGGAAGAAGAAAACACCTCATTCTCGGAACAAGTTTCCACTGTTCGTAAAGAGTTAGCCTTGAACTATTTACAAAAGCTCAATCTTTCAGTTTCCGAAGTGGCAACCCTGCTAGGCTTCACCAGCACCGCCGCTTTTAGTGCCGCCTTCAATAAGTGGTTTTGTATGTCGCCTAGCCAATATCGGCGTCATCAGTCTTTAAACGCCAGCCCGAGACTATGACGTATTAGGAGTTAAAAAATTAGTTATAGTTTGTGCTAAACTTTACTTTCAATTCCTGGCCAATTTATGATTTCATGCACAACGACAAGATATGATTTGAAAAAAATTCTGCGATTACTAAAGGAGGATAACATGGAAGTTAAATTAAACGCATTCGCCTGCTATTTTCTTTCCCGCAGGGCCTTCGCGTCGGTCCAATGAGGGTAGTCGGATAAGAGTTTATAAAAGTCGAAATGTTTTTCAATCCACTTTATCAGATCAGACGTGAGGCTAATGTCCCGCGTTTCGTTTACAGCGGAAAGATCGAAAGTTTTTTTGCTCCCATCGGGTGCTTTCAATATCAATTTTCTAGGTAGGGCGAGGGCGGTGAAATCGATAGCAATACCGTCGTAGTGCAGGCTGCTGCGGGCACCTTTTTCAGTGGCATACACCACGCCGTAAGTGTCGCGCATCAATTGCGCCTCTTCGATGGTCTTCTCCCAGCCCTCCGGATGCTGCCATTGGATAGGAATATTCAAGCCCCATTTTCTGTTGAGTAAATCCAATCTTTCCACATTTTCTTGCGCCTGTTTGTTATCTTTAGACTTGGCCAGTGCAAAGGCCCCATACATCAAATAGCCGCGCTCACGGTAGCGCAGGGAAGACATATAATAGACTTGGGCACCTTGTTCCTTGAGCTGAGTTACCAGGGACTCGATTCGTTTTGCAAAATCGGGTGTGGACTTTTTCAGCGCATCAATGATTTCTTCCTGCTCTGATGGATTCTGAAAACGCGCCGCCCAGCGCTCACCCAATGGATCACCGTCTTGTGCGGGGATGAGTTCTTTTTGTGGTTTGGGTTTGGCGATAAGCAGTTTTTCTTTTACACCGTAAAGACGGGGCTTGTTGTTTTTAAACACATCGTCCGGGTGTACCAGAATCCCTGCGTTTCGCGCACGTCCTGAGGGCACAAAGATCGTCTTTCCTCGGAGGCCCATTTTCCCTGCTACCAGTACATCGTCCAGAAAAAAGAGAAAGTCCTTTAGATCGATAGGTCGACCCAGTTTTTCACGAACGGCTCGTAACAAGGGTTCAGATTTGGCTGTGTTGCCAAGCTGTTTGAGTGTGGTACCCGATAAAACCAGTCCGGCGAAATCAATTTTCCAATCCCCCAGTTTGTCTCCCGCCTCGCGGAGCATGGCCCTTTGATTGGAGTTGAATGAGTCGCTGAGCAAGTCCCATTGACGATTGGAATCGATGAACAGGATTTCTTCTTCAGTTCCGAACGATGAAAGGGGAATGAGCAACAAAATAAAAAACGCAGCGAATATTTTAGCATTCATTTTAGTCTGAATTCTTAGCAAAGTGGGCACGCATGGCAGCAGCACGAGACTGGTCCGCCAAGGCATAGATGTAACCATCGCGACTTCCCACTACGATGATGCCATTCCAAACGGCGGGCGTGCTAACGATATAGCCGTCAAATTTCTTCTGCCACACCGGATAGCCTTTTTGTGTGCTAAACGCGGAAAGATAGCCGGCATAGTCTCCGATCATCACCTTGTCGTCAATCACAACGGGTGAAGACCAACTGCTATCGGGTAGGCGTTGCCTCCATATCTTTTCGCCTGTTTTGGTATCCAGGCAATAAAGAAAAGAGTCATCCCCAGGCACGAAGAGTTTATCATCTCGCAGTGCAGGTGTACCGTAGACCCCTTCCTTGCCCACTTCAAAAAACCACTGTACTTCGGCCTTCATATTGAGTTTGTAGACACCGCCCGGTTTGTCGCTATTGTCTTTCTCCACGCCAATATAGACGAAGCCATTTTCTTCATCGACTACGGGGGAGGCGTCGGTATCATCGCCAGTGTCGAATTTGTGTAGGAGTTTCCCCGTGTTTTTATCGACAAAAATTAAATATCCACTGCCGCTTCCTACAATCACGATATCTTTATAAATAGCAATGGAAGACTCGATGCCCACATAGGGTTTGCCGTTCTTGTATTTGAATCGACTGCTGGGTTCTTTGAGGGGATAAATCCATTGTCGTGTGAAGGGTGGGGTGGCGGAAAGTTTGCGTATATAGCCGTCTTCCCCGCCGATATAGATGAAACCGTCTTCCACACGCGCACTGCCATCAAAATCATAAGAGGCGCTTTTTGTATACACGGCCTCTTCGAATCCCACTTCTTCGAAGGTATAGCGATCGAAGATGTGTTCCTTGTTGTTCCATGAACCGGCCAGCACATATTTGTCCGTCACCGTGGGTGAGCTTTTAAAAATGGTGTAATTTTCTTTGGACTTGAGCAGCAGTCTACCCGTGAGCAAGTCAAGCTTATAGAGATTCCCGTCCAGACTAGCGAGGTAAACAACCCAGCGTTTTTCACCTTCTACGTCTTCTTGCACAACAGCCGGTTGACCTGTCCAGCCTAGTCCTTGCCATTCCAGTTTCTTCTTACCCTTGATGAATACATCCGTTTTGAATTTCCACACCACCTCGGGTTCGGTCGCAGGGAAGGGACCGGTACCATAGTACGTATGGGTGTTGTTTCCGCGAAATTGGGGTAGACCCGTACTGGGCAGACCCGAATCAAATTGGAATGGAGGGATCTCGGCGATAGTTTCCTGCTGTGTATCGGGTTCGGATACCGGTTCAGGTCTTACTGTTTCTTGAGAAGGCTCGTGGATTTGTTGTTTGGTCGCGGGTGCTTCTGTCTTGGCAGGTGCCTCATCCGTTTTGGGTGGCGCAGAGCTACAGGCGCCGAGCGCCAATAACAATAAAATTGGAATCAGATGGGTGTGCTTGAGCGGCATAATTCTTTACTTCCCTGTTACCCAAGCTATTACACTTTGGTAGTCACGTCTTGCCGTAAGATCTTATCTCAAATCTTCAGCCAGTGTAATAGTGAGTAGAATTTGTGCAGACTATTGATGCGTCGCCAGGAAGGGTATCGGCAGAAAAAAGAGAGAATTAAGGGGGTTTTTATTGTAAGTCTGAGAAGTTTTCGCAGGCGTAGAGTGTGTTTTCCAGGAGCATGGCCACTGTCATGGGGCCGACTCCGCCCGGTACGGGTGTGATCCACGAAGCGCGCTCTTTGGCAGCTTCGAAATCTACATCCCCACAGATTTGCCCATCGGGTAGACGATTAATGCCCACATCCACCACGATCGCCCCTTGTTTGATCCACTCACCCTGGACCAGGCCGGGCTTACCCGCCGCGACAACCACGATGTCTGCCGTGCGCACATGGCTTTCCAGGTCAGTGGTGAAACGATGACAGGTGGTAACGGTACACCCGGCCATGAGCAACTCCAGATTCAGGGGCCTGCCGACATGGTTAGAGGCACCCACTACGACGGCATGTTTGCCGCGCAGATTTTCACCGGTGTGTTCAAGTAGACGCAAGACACCATAAGGGGTGCAGCAGCGTAGACGGGGTTGGCGTACCGCCAATCGGCCCATATTATAAGGATGAAATCCGTCCACGTCTTTTTGTGGCGAGATGCGTTCGATTACCGTGTCCTGGTCAATATTGGGCAGTGGAAACTGGACCAGGATGCCGTCTACGGTTGGATCGGCATTGAGTGCGTCGATGATTTCGAACAATTCTTTTTGCTGGGTGCTCGCAGGCAGATCGTGTGAGAGGGAGAGAATCCCCACTTCTTCACAGGCCTTGCGCTTGTTTTTCACGTAGAGGGAGGAGGCAGGATCTTGTCCGACCAGCACCACGGCGAGACCGGGTTGGCGCAGACCATTCTGAATACGGGCGGCAACACGAGCCTTCAAATCATTGCGGATTTGCTGGGCGACGGCCTTGCCATCTAGGATTTTTCCCATTTCAAGTATTGCCTATGGTGCGGGCTTGGGGCCGCTATAATCGCATGGATCACAAAAGATGCCAAGGGGATTGGGGTAAATTGTTCAACTTGTTGTTATATATAGGCTTATTTGCCGTTGACGTGTGCCGTTTGGCGACGTATTATGTGCGCCTTGCGATGTCGTGTATAATGCATCGAATCGGGGTATAGCGCAGTCTGGTAGCGCGCCTGCTTTGGGAGCAGGATGTCGGGAGTTCGAATCTCTCTACCCCGACCAAATTTAAGTACTGAGTCAGTGAGGGAGAGATTCGAACTCCCGACTCATACAAAAGACGAGTTCGATAGTGCCACGAAGTGGCGCTGAGCGTCGGAGCGTAGCGGAGACGGCCCGGAGGGCGAGTCCCGAAGGGGCGAGTAATCTCTCTACCCCGACCAATTTATCCATGGAAGCCTGTAGTGCTTCCAAA
>JAOUPJ010000483.1 GCA_029879945.1 Gammaproteobacteria bacterium | reverse complement strand
GAGGGGGATAATTCTCTTTTCGGTTGTTCCACCGTAGTTGAGAATAAAGGTAGCAACCTTACTCATGAGCCCGGTTTTATCCAGGCCTGCACCAATAATCATGACCGCGATAATGGACATCACTGCATTACTGGAAAAACCACGAAACAGATCGTTTCCGCTGACCATACCCGTGACGCCCAACAGCACCATAATGAGCACCGCCGCCACGTCTACACGTACGATTTCAGAAACAAACAACAGGATGGTCAGGGCAAGAACACCCAAAACCGCTATCATTTCTGTGGTTAAAACGATACTTTCCATTTAGTTATCACCCCTTAGGAGGGTTAACGGTTTGATTCGGCAGAAGTTAAAGCACACTTTTCAAAGCAAAGATCCCAAACACCATGTCCTAACTTGAGCCCCCTGCGTTCAAACTTGGTTTGTGGGCGAAAATCCGGTCTAGGGGTAAAACTATTGGATTCGCTTAAGTTATTAAAACTCTTTGTATTCGATAAAATCTTGAGCATATGTTCGGCATAGGGCTGCCAGTCAGTAGCCATATAAAAACGACCCGGAGAGACCAGTTTACTGGCTACTAAGTAAGCAAATTCCGATTGAACAATTCGTCTCTTATGGTGACGCTTTTTATGCCATGGGTCGGGAAAAAACAAATAAACGTTACTTAGGCAGGCATCAGGAAAGCACGTCTTCAGAATGGTCACCGCATCACCCACAATCACTTTGGCGTTTTTTACACCGTTTTCATGCAGCTGGCTGATCAAACGTCCTGCACCGGGGCGATAGGCTTCAATACCGATAAAATTTTCTTGAGTACGCTCCTGAGCCATGGCCAGCAGAGCATCACCCGATCCAAAACCGATTTCCAAATTGAGTGGCGCGTCTCGCCCAAACACGCCGGAAAAGTCCAACGCTTCCGTTTTGCAATCCACGCCATAATCCGGCCAGAGTTCGGTGAGGGCGTATTCCTGCCCTACCGTTAAACGACCTTCGCGGCGAACAAAACTGCGAACAGTACGTAAGTGTTTGTTCTGATCCAAGGAGCGCTTCCGATACGACTAAAAGAAGGTGCCTTCTATGGGAGATGAGGCACTGGCAAAGCGCTTTTTAGGAATGCGCCCAGCCAAAAATGCCTGACGCCCGGCAACAATGGCGTTATTCATCGCAGAGGCCATCAACACCGGATTTTTCGCTCCCGCAATGGCGGTATTCATTAACACCCCATCGCAGCCCAATTCCATGGCGATGGCAGCGTCTGAAGCCGTACCCACACCCGCATCCACAAGAATGGGGACATTGGCATTCTCCACGATTGTGAGAATATTGTAAGGATTACAAATACCCAGCCCTGAGCCGATGGGTCCGGCCAGCGGCATCACCGCCACACAGCCCATTTCCTCAAATTGTTTGGCCGCAATCGGGTCATCATTGGTGTAAACCATTACATCAAAACCGTCTTTGATGAGTTGTTCGGCCGCAATGCGTGTCTGAACCACATCGGGATACAGTGTCTTTTCGTCTCCCAACACTTCCAGTTTCACCAAATTGTGTCCATCCAACAGTTCACGGGCCAATCTACAGGTTCGCACCGCGTCTTCTGCGGTGTAACACATGGCCGTGTTGGGTAAATAGGTATATTCAGACATGGGGAGCGTGTCTAATAGATTCGCTTCCCCCGGTTTTTGGCCAATATTGGTACGTCGCACCGCGACAGTAATAATCTCAGCACCACTGGCCTCTACCGCCAGTCTAGTCTGCTCCATATCGGCGTACTTGCCTGTTCCCACCAGCAAGCGGGATTGATATTCCTTCCCTGCAATTACAAACGTATCTGAACTATGCGACGTCATTTAGATCCCCCACCCACTGCATGCACCACCTCAATTTGATCACCTGATTTGAGCCGATATGTTTCGTATTCACTACGTGGCAGTATTTCCTGATTGACCTCCATCGCGATACGGCCACCGCGCAAGTCCATGGCAAGCACCAGATCAGCCGCTGTCGATTTCT
>JAOUPJ010000482.1 GCA_029879945.1 Gammaproteobacteria bacterium | reverse complement strand
TTTTTCTCTCTACCGCGATAGCGGTTCCGTCCAACGCCTGAATGAGGGGCCGACAACCATTAGCGGAGCGACTGTTGCGCTATAATGGTGTAGCCATAGCGCATGAGGGAGCCCGCGGTTGGAGGTCCCGCTCAATTCAATTGTTATGTTTTTCTATTTTTATTGCGAAAGAGAATTCATTTTATCAACAGAGATAGCTTTGTTTATCAAATAAAATTCGTCTATCTCACCAATATAGGGGTCCTCAGTTGAACCGTATATGTATAAATTTGGGAGGTTTCCCAATCCCGCGTTCCCATTTTCATATATACCTGAAAGAGGAACTAGTTTATTCGTCTCTGCTTCCAATACACCATCAACGTATAATTTTATTCCTCCGTCTAAAATCACTCCTATGTGATGCCACTCATTCGTTGGTATCACTGTTGTGCTTTGCGCTTCATCTAAAAATGTACCATCAAATAGCTTCACAACAACCTTACCGCCCACTAACGTTAGCCTAATAGAACGCGAATAAAATATAATATGCTCATTGCCCGAGTTGTAACTAGCTGGTCTAATCCATACTGAGAGTGAAGCTTGCCCGGCACTAAATTCGATTGGATTAGAATCCGACGTAAGAATTCTAAAGCCATCTAAATCAATTCGCGCATTCCCATCAAAAATCGCCCCGTTTCCAGATTTTCCAGTTCCTATCTGAATACCGTACGCTGTTCCAAAATGGCTAGTATTTCCATCGTTATTTATCTTGGACCCCGTGACGTTTTCAAAATTGAAGTATATTGGCCATTCATTGGCACCACCATTCCCCTGAGGCCCAACATCTGAGCCACCGTCGTGCCTACACCCAAGTGTAAGCATCACTAATATAGTTAACAATATTCCAATACTATTCTTCATTTTCTACACCTACTACTTAATAAAAACTATTCAATAAGTCATGCAACCTTGAAAAACATAACGTCTGAATGAGGCGCCGGCGACCAAAAGCGTGGATGATTTTTGTGCGATAATCGCGCAGCGATAAAACGCACAAAAGAAAGCCCGCGGTTGCAGGTCGCCTCTATTCAATTGTTAGAAGCTTAGATTGCCTTATTCGCGTCCACGTCATAACCTACCGTTTTTAATTCTTTAATAAGGTTAAAACGCCACGAGCCCGATTCATCGAAAGGAATATAGAGCACACCAGAATAGTCCGAAGGTACTTCGACCTCCCCCTTTACTAGGCCAGCAACTCGATTCCTTCCAATTTTTCCAATGAAATAACCAAATTCAAATATCACATTTTGACGAGCTCTTTTTCGTTGATTGTCTAGATCCTTAGTAGATGAACCTATATCGTCGGGGGTTATAAGCGCAATAGCAAACCCTACATCCGAATAACTTTCAAATTTTTCTATTATAGTCCTACCCAAACTTGCTTGTTCATGCAAAATTATAGGCTCCAATCCCAGTTTAGTAATAAATCTGGCGACGGTCTCCTTTGTTCCTGAATCATGGCCATGAATTATAAATATTTTTCTAGTTTCCAAAGAAGGAGTACTTTTTTCGTTTCTCAGGATGTTTTCTGCACTGTGATCGTCCCAATACTCATCTATCTCTTCAATCATAGATACGAGCACATGTTTCGCATCTTCCAACCCCCGCACGTACTTTTCTTGAAACTTGTAATCTGGAGTGTCGAACGTAAAAGCCATAAGAGAATAATCTATGTCGTTAAAATCTTTGATGTGCCGAGAATCTTTCCCAAATATATGCTCTAGAGCAACCTGAACGTCTCGAATCCATTTATTGAATTGGGCGCTTCCTCTTTCAATATTCTGAAGATTCACTATTTGTTCTATTAGTGAGTTTATTTTTTCGATAGCTCTAGTTTTAGTGAACAATTTCTATTTCCTCTAGCAGCTTCTAACGACATAGTTAAGTGGCCGAACATAAGCGCAAAAAAATATCTTCTCCCGGTGGGGAGTGTACTAATTTGGAAAGCCCACGTTGTTCGGTCCACTTCAACGACATGTTGGACGG
>JAOUPJ010000163.1 GCA_029879945.1 Gammaproteobacteria bacterium | reverse complement strand
CCTGCCAAAGGTGGCGCGTATGAATCAGCGTGTCAACTTCGAGATTGCCGATATCCGCGCTATTGGTAAAGACTGGCGCATCACCGCCCTGCCTGTGCAAAGCGGAGAATAACCATGTTTACCGGACTGGTTCAGGCGATGGGTAAGATAAAATCTATTCAAGACCAGGGAGGCGATAAGCGCATCGTTATCGAAACCACAGGACTGGACCTGAAACAGGCCAAACTGGGCGATAGCATTGCGGTCAGCGGGGTGTGTCTAACCGCCATCGAAATCCGTGCTAGCGAATTCACAGCGGATGTATCTAATGAGACCCTGGACTTGACCACAGCAGGGGACTGGCAAATCGGAAGCCCGGTCAATCTGGAAAAATCACTGACCTTGTCCACGCCCTTGGGAGGTCATCTGGTTTCCGGTCATGTGGACGGTATCGCAGAAATAGTGGCGATTGCCCCTGATGCGCGTTCGACGCGCCTGCGTTTGCAGGTGCCGCAAAAACTCGCGCACTATATTGCCGCCAAAGGGTCAGTGTGTCTGGATGGTGTGAGCCTTACCGTCAACAAGGTGGAGGGCGCTGAGTTTGAAATCAATCTGGTGCCCCACACTTTGCAAGTCACCACATTGAAAGCGTGGCAGGTGGGAACGAAGGTGAATCTGGAAGTGGATCTGGTGGCACGCTATTTGGAGCGCCTGCTCCTCGGGCAGAGGGCCGATGGTGGGGAGAAGTCCTCGATCGATTTGGCCTTTTTACAGAGAAATGGTTTTGCGCCGGGTGGTAGTGAGGAGTAGATTTGGAGTATGTCCTTAAGTAGCATCGAGTTGATCATCGAAGACATCCGCCAGGGAAAGATGGTGGTGTTGATGGATGATGAAGACCGGGAGAACGAAGGTGATCTGGTCATGGCCGCGCAATGGGTACGCCCACAGGATATCAATTTCATGGCCCAGTATGGTCGTGGTTTGATTTGCCTCACGCTGAGCCAGGAGCGCTGCCAGCAATTGAAGCTGCCTTTGATGGTAAGCAATACTCACGATAAACACGCCACGAATTTCACGGTTTCCATTGAGGCTGCAAAAGGTGTCACCACCGGAATTTCTGCCGCTGACAGGGCCATGACTGTGCGTGCCGCCGTGGCCCCCGACGCCAGGCCCGAAGACCTGGTGCAACCGGGCCATATTTTTCCCCTGATGGCGCAGCCCGGCGGAGTCATTAGCCGAGCGGGGCACACCGAAGCAGGGTGTGATCTGGCTCGAATGGCGGGCCTGGAGCCTGCGGCGGTCATAGTGGAAATACTCAATCGCGACGGCTCCATGGCCAGGCGTAAAGACCTGGAGAAGTTTTCCAAACGGCACGGACTGAAAATGGGTACCATTGCGGACCTGATCGAATACCGCATACGCAATGAAAAGACCGTGGAGCGGGTTGCGGAATCAAATTTTCCTACCCAGTACGGTGATTTTCGTCTTATTGCCTACCGCGACGTGATCGAGGGGGAAATCCATTTTGCCTTGGTTAAGGGGCAGATCGATTCCCATAATCCCACGCTGGTGCGGGTTCAGATTCCGGATGAGTTTGCAGACTTGCTCCGAGGCCAGCGGGCAGGGGTCTCCCTTCCCCTATCTGAGGCTATGGCCAAGATGGCCGAGGAAGACAGTGGCGTTATTATTGTCTTGCGAAAGCCGCCTTCTGAACAGGAACTGGTAAGACGAATTCGCAATTTTCATCTGCAAGACGAGGGGGGGGTCCTTCCCCCGCAAGAGCAATTTAGTGATCTGCGCACGTATGGTTTGGGCGCGCAGATCCTGTTGGATATTGGCGTGAAGCGTATGCGTATACTTGGCGCGCCGCGAAAGCTCCACGCCTTATCGGGTTTTGGTCTGGAAGTGGAGGGGTACTCCAGCATCGGGAACACGAATCACACCGATTCCGCTTTAAGCCAAAATCTTGAAGACGTAATTGGTGATACACTGAAGAAAACCACATTTGTGAGAAATCAAAACAATTAGGATTGGTCATGGCAGATATTAAAACGATTGAAGGTGATTTAGTGATAGGTAAGGCACGATTCGGTATAGCCGTCAGCCGCTTCAATAGCTATATAGGTGATAGTCTGTTACAAGGGTGTGTAGATGCCCTTAAGCGCCACGGTGTAAAAGACGCAGATATCGAAATTGTAAAAGTACCCGGTGCCTTTGAACTACCACTTGCCCTGCTGAAGATGGCAAAGACCACTCGTTTTGATGCCTTGATTGCACTGGGTGTTGTGATTCGAGGTGGTACCCCTCACTTCGATTACGTTGCCGGCGAGTGCGCCAAAGGATTGGGCCAGGTTTCATTGAGTACAGAGATACCTGTTTCCTTCGGTGTACTAACAGTAGACACGATTGAACAGGCGATCGAAAGGGCCGGAACCAAGGCGGGTAATAAGGGCGTCGATGCAGCAATGACTGCCATCGAAATGGTCAACGTATTAAACGCAATTAAGTAGTATTACCCGGAGTAAAATAATGTCTCAACTTAGACGTAAGGCCAGACAGCTGGCCGCGCAGGCCCTTTATCAGTGGGAGCTTGCCAAGCAGAATGTGGGCGAGGTTGAGGCTCAGTTTCAAGAAGAGCACGGCGGTGCAAAGGTGGATTGGGAATACTTCCACGACTTGCTCTTCGGTGTCACCACCTCGTTGTCTGATGTGGACACCAAGTTGTCGGAGTTTCTGGATAGAGCACTGGACGAGACGAGTCTGGTGGAGAGAGCGATATTGCGCATGTCCTTTTTTGAGCTGATGATGCGCCCGGACGTTCCCTATCGTGTCATTATCAATGAGGCAGTGGACATCACCAAGAAGTATGGATCAGATCAGGGCCATCGCTACGTGAACGGAATCTTAGATAAGGCTGCAACTCAACTGCGTGGGGCGGAAGTTCGTTCTCCACGTTAAGAATGTCAGCATGGTGTCAGGTCCATGTCAGAGTTTTCCTTAATTAAAAAATACTTCAGCCAGGTCGGTTCCAAAAACCCTCTCGTTAAGTTGGGGGTGGGAGATGACGGTGCCATCCTGCACCCCTGTGATCAGGAGCAGGTGATTGTGATGGATACCATGGTTGAGGATGTACACTTTATCAAAGGCGCCCATGCCCACGATGTGGGCCATAAAATTCTTGCCGTCAATCTCAGTGATCTGGCTGCTATGGGTGCCACACCGGCCTGGGCCACGCTCGCCGTTTCTCTTCCTGAAGACAATGAAAAATGGGTGGCCGAGTTCGTTAAGGGCTTTGGCAATATCGCCACACTTTATGGTGTGCAACTGATTGGTGGCGATACCACGCGAGGGCCCTTGAGTGTCACCGTGACTGCGGGGGGGCTTGTTCCTCCAGGAAAAGCTGTCTTACGCTCGGGCGCCAAGGCCGGACACGCGCTCTATGTCACTGGCATAATCGGCGAGGCCGGTCTCGCATTAGGTTTCAGGCAAAATCGATTTCAACTTAGTGGTCAAGTCCTGTCACGTTGCATCCAACGATTTGATAGACCTATTCCGCGCGTCAAAGAGGCGCTGGCCATACGCCATTTGATGCACGGCGCCATTGATATCTCCGATGGTCTGCTTGCAGACCTGGTTCATATGACTGAGGCCAGTCAATGTGCCGTGAGATTGTATGAAGACAAGCTACCCATAACCGGTGCCGCCAATGCTATGAGCAAGGCAGAGGATGCACTGGATTTTATCTTGAGCTGTGGCGACGACTATGAGTTACTTATCGCGGCAGAACCTGAATCGGAAGCGGAGCTAAAGGCACTACTCGCGCCCCTGCAATGCAATCTGCAGCGCGTTGGAGAATTCGTTGCGGGAAAGGATAGCGTATTAGTCAAACGCGATCAGCGTGAGGTACCACTCGTTGCCAGAGGTTATGATCATTTTGGCCAGTGATGGAAATAAGATGGCGCAAAGTGAGCACATCGCAAAATGGATTGCGCTAGGGGGCGGATCGGGTTTGGCTCCCGTTGCCCCAGGTACCTTCGGCACATTGGCCGCTATCCCCCTTTATCTGCTCTGTGCTCAATTCCATTGGTCCTTTTACCTTGCCGTCATAGCAGTCACAGTCCTGCTGGGAATCTGGTCTAGCGACGTCTATAGTCGGGTTTTGGGCGTGCATGACCATGGCAGTATCGTTATAGATGAGGTGGCTGGTTACCTTATTACCATGATGCTAGTGCCTTTTAGCTGGCTGAACCTGGTATTGGGCTTTGTTCTGTTTCGCGTGTTTGATATCTGGAAGCCTTGGCCAATTCGACAGCTGGACCGGAATGTACATGGCGGTCTGGGCATTATGCTGGACGATCTATTGGCTGGTTTAATGGCCGCCCTAATCCTGTTTTTCCTTGTCAATTATGTGCCAATTTCTTGAGCAGTCTTTACTTGTTTCTTACACAACCCTGATTTTGTCCCCCAATTGGTGAAGCACCCAGAAACGGGATTAACCTTTCAACCCGTAGATGCTAAGATGGAAAGAGGGCGTATTAGAGCTACACAAGGATTTGTTCCTGGAACGGGAACTGCGTAGTTGTATAGACAGGGGGTGTCTTGGTGAGAAAGTACCGCTTCTTACCTGTGCTTCTGATTCTTTTTTCCTCTGTTCAGGCAGCGGAGACAGAGATTCTAGATGTGCAGCTGACAAAAAAGGGCCAGCTCTGGAGCATCAGGGCTATGCTTCAGCATCCGGATACGGGTTGGGATCACTATGCGGATGCTTGGCGTGTTGTAACCCCGGAAGGAGAAGTACTGGGAACTCGTTTGCTAACCCATCCGCATGTCAATGAGCAGCCTTTTACGCGATCGCTTAACGGAGTGAATATTCCCCGTGGAGTGACTAAAGTCATTGTTGAAGCTCGCGATTCCAAAGATGGTTGGGCCAAACAGCGTGTCGTTGTGGATTTGCGCCGCAGACAGGGGCCGCGCTATCGGGTGTCGGCGTTATAGGGCTCCAAGCCAATATACAGTCGACTGGTCTATCCGTTTTTCCATGCTTTGCCGCTCTCACGTAGCTGCTGAAGTCGCTTCTCCCAATCCAGTGCGCTTTTAACGATGGTGTCCAGATTGTCGTACTTGGGCTCCCAGCCCAATAGATTGCGTATCTTGTCAGCAGAGGCGATCAGCTCAGGAGGGTCACCGGCTCTACGCGCTTTTTCCACGATAGGTAAGGGTTTGCCATTCAGTTTTTCGACGGTATCCAGCACTTCTCTCACACTATAGCCATGGCCATAGCCGCAGTTTAAGGTGACGGACTCACCGCCCTGGTCCAGATAGTTCAAGGCCTTCAGATGCGCGTCGGCCAGGTCATCTACATGGATATAGTCTCGAACTCCGGTACCGTCTTTGGTGGGATAGTCTGTGCCAAATACTGAAATCTCATCGCGCAGGCCGATTGCGGTTTCACAGGCGACCTTAATCAACAAGGTGGCTTTTGGAGTGGCTTGACCAATGCGACTCTGAAGATCACTTCCGGCCACATTAAAATATCGCAGTGCAACGTGACGCATCTTACCGGCAATATCCAGGTCTTTGAGCATGTATTCCGTCATCAACTTGGAAGTACCGTAGGGGTTGATGGGCTGGTTCGCCGAATTTTCGGTAACAGGTGAATGATCCGGTATGCCATAAACAGCGGCGGTGGAAGAGAAGATAAACTTATCTACGCCGTTCTCTACACAGCATTGCAAAAGATTGCGACTGCAACACGTATTGTTACCGTAATACTTGAGGGGATCTTCAACCGACTCGGGAACAATGGTGTGTGCCGCGAAATGCATCACGGCGGAAATATTGTGTTCACGTAAGACCTTGTTGACCAGGTCCCTGTCACCGGTATCGCCGACCACCAGTGTACCGCCTACCACAGCATCACGGTATCCTTTGCTCAGATTGTCGAGGATAACAATGTTTTCATAGCCTGATTCTAATAATTGTTTTACGACATGACTGCCGATGTATCCAGCGCCGCCGGTAACGAGAATTCCAGATTCACTCATTTTTTTCACCTTGTTTTTGGGGCGATACTCTACCACAATTTGCGCCTTTTTTGATCCGCCTGCTCTATGGGGGGACTTGTACAGAGATTAGTCAGAGATGTCACGATGGGCGTATAATGAGACCATGTCTGAAATTTCTGAAAGCAAACACGCGAGCGATTTTCACATCATAGGTGGCGGCCTGATGGGCCTGTTGACCGCCTATGAATTGAGCGGTTTGGGTTATCGGGTAACAGTCTTTGATCGACAAGAAATGGGTAAAGAATCGTCCTGGGCGGGGGGCGGCATCCTGTCTCCCTTATATCCCTGGAAATATCCAAAACCGATCAATCAATTGAGTCTTTGGAGTCAGCGGGTTTATCCCCGTTTGGCGCGCAGGCTTTATGAAGAGAGCGAGATTGACCCCGAATATCAACTCAGTGGTCTGCTAGTTCTCGACGCCGACCAGTTTGAGCAGGCTAGGTCTTGGGCCCATCAAAGTGGTGCTCGCTATGCGGAAATGGGCCATTATTGGCTGGAATACTCTGAACCTGCTATTCGGTTGGGCCTGGATGCCATCCAGTTTCCCCATATCGGTCAGATTCGAAATCCTGCCTTGTTGAGGGCCTTGATCCAGGTATTGTGGCAGCGGGGTGTAAAGTTGGTGCCTCATCACCCGTTAAACGAGGTGATTTCAGAAAAAGGCCGGGTATGTGCTATTCGTGTCGGTGAGGAAAAGGTCAGGGTAGAGAATCTTATCCTTACCACAGGCGCTTGGACTGCGTCGCTGGTGGATGTTCCTGGGTTTGAGTCGGGTATTCGTCCTGTAAGAGGCCAAATGCTGCTGTTTAAGGCCGGTGCGGGCCTGATTAAACACATCCTATTGAAGGATGGGCGCTATGTGATTCCTCGGCGAGATGGGCATATATTGGTAGGAAGTACCATGGAGGAGGTGGGTTTTGACAAATCCACCACAGACTCGGCACTTAAAGAGATCTTCCAATTTGCCTGTGATCTGGTCCCTGCCCTGGAAAACACTCCCCTGGCGCAGCGGTGGGCTGGC
Source organism: Gammaproteobacteria bacterium (assembly GCA_029879945.1). Classification (GTDB taxonomy): domain Bacteria; phylum Pseudomonadota; class Gammaproteobacteria; order S012-40; family S012-40; genus JAOUPJ01. The sequence goes on along the minus strand of JAOUPJ010000163.1, from coordinate 1,227 downwards.
CTGCGGCCGGCCTCCCCACAGGGAATTCCCTTGATTGGGCCACACCCAACGATACGTGGTGTATGGCTTAATGCTGGTCATTTTCGCAATGGCGTGGCTATGGCCCCTGCATCTGTAAGGTTATTATTGGACCAAATTTTTCAACGAAATTCAATACTTAGTCTACCTCCTTATCTACCTTCCAATAAAACGTAAAAAAAATTTATTTTTTTCTCAATTCCTCAACAAACATGCCGATTATCTATAACAAGTCTATCGTGGAAACGAAGTTACAGACAAGTTAGTGGTTGCAAATAGGTAAATTAGAGAGAAGGTAGAAAAGAGATATGAACGAAGAAAAAGTCATGCATCGTCTGCCCAAGTCAGAAGCGATAGCCAAGCTTCGTGAGCACCAAATTGCACCGACTCAGCAACGAGTAGAGATTGCTCAAATACTTCTGGCTGCGCATCAGCATATGTCAGCAGAGCAATTGCTAGAGCAGGTGAATGTGGAGCGAAATAAGGTGTCTAAAGCCACGGTGTATAACACACTCGGGCTATTTGCACGTAAAGGCTTGGTCAAAGAGGTCATTATTGATCCAACAAAAGTTTATTACGACTCAAATGTGGATCAACATCATCATTTTTATAATATGGATACAGGCGAATTGATTGATATTGATGCATCGTCTGTCGAGTTGGGGCAATTACCCACAGCGCCAAGCGGAACAAAAGCCGAAAATTACGAAGTCATTATTCGTCTTCGCCAGTCTGCATAATTTTGATGGGCAAAGGGGAATATAGGGTATTAACTCTATATTTTCTCTTTGCCTGTAAATTTTTTCTCACCCGAACTTTCGTTCAGCCCAACTCGATTTAAAATATCAGAGTTCTTTTATCACTTTCCTAAAATTCCAAGTGAATGGAAACACTATCTTTTCGCCAGGCATGGAATTGGCGAAAAACAGTTCCATTTGGCTAGTAAATTAGAGAATGTGAAACCGGGTATTTGCAGAGTGATGATTCTTGAGGAGGTTAGAGAAAGAAGAGCGTAGCTGCACGAAAAATCTTTATGATAAGAGTTCGTGCAGCTACGAAAAACATGGTTAAATTTAGTGACATCAAGATTACTTTATAGTAAACATATCGTCAAAATTTGCCATTAGCAGCATCTCTTTGATATCCGGTTGACACTTTACCAGTTCTATTCGGGTTGGGTCGCCCTGTACTGATTCTCTTAACAATAAA
>JAOUPJ010000481.1 GCA_029879945.1 Gammaproteobacteria bacterium | reverse complement strand
TCTGCGATAGCACCCTCCTGCCATCGCCATGATAGACACGATCCTGGCTATCATCATAAAACATCTGTTTCCTGGCCATCTCTGTCACAGCAGGATCGAGTTCGGCTACTACGATTTTAGCCTCCGGGTATCGGGTTCGTATTGCTCTTGGCTGGGTATAGGCACCACCACCGGAAAAAAATATAGAGAGAGGCTTTCCTTTTAACTGCGCCGTTTGTTTCTGGATCAGTTCATCCATCAAGTGAACATAGGGTGACATCAAAAAGGTTGGATACTCACGATGATTGATTCCATGCATCAGATGATCAAGCACCATTCCTCGCATGGTGCCATAAGGTACCTCATATGATAAATCCACCACCTTGATACAAAAGTAGTTGGTTTCACGATCACAATACTCGGCAAAACCATTACGTGATGCCGTCATACCACTAATTGCCAATGCGACTATTAGCAGGACACCAAGTGAACGCCAAGCCTGCCATAAAAACAACATCGCCAACAGACCTAACATGACACCTGAGCCGATGATTATGGCTCGGGTACCAAAGTACTGAATAAATAAATAACCGGTTGCAAAGGTACCAACAATACTGCCGAAGGCCGCCAATGCATGCATCATCCCAACCACATGTCCGGTTCGAGTATCCAAACTCAGAGCAAGGGTAGTAAGTACAGGTGTCACAATGCCAAGCAAGATAGCCGGTATAAAGAACAGGGTGAAAACAAATAGAAAGCTAACCGACAGCAAACCCAGCTCACTGTTTTGTAACAGCGGAGCCACCAATGTCAGCATAAGTAAAATTCCAAGGCAGGCTGAGGAAACCATGCCCAGTGTCCAGCCGACCGCCCGTTCCCCGGCACCTCGATCGGCCCATACTCCACCCAGCCAGTTACCCAGGGAAAGGCCACCAAGTATGACGCCTATAATCGCTGTCCATGAATAAAGAGAAACCCCAATGTAGGGGGCTAACAGTCTTGCTGCAGCAATCTCCAGCACCATTAATCCAGCTGAGCTAAGGAAGATCGTCAGGGCATAAAGAGAGAATCGAAAACGTACTTTAATAGTAGACACAGAAACAGGCTGACTCATAACCCCCTCCCACACCAATATGATTTTCTGCCATCATAACCAACAACGGGGATTTTACATATAAATTTATTCTTCTATTTTAAGCCGGTTAAACATCATCTGCATTGATTTTGTAGTGATCAACTAGTACCGGACAGTAAGTTAAGTTTTATTTCGGCCATCACGGGTGATAAACCGCCATTATGGGTATGTGGCCAATATTCATTGTAATAGCCCATCAAGTAGTGGCTGATATCTTTTTGCGCCTCAAGTAATGTTGGATAACCCGTTTCGGATACCCATTCTGTTTTTAAGCTCCTGAACATCCTTTCCATCGGGGCATTATCCCAGCAGTTGCCTCGTCGGCTCATGCTTTGTGTTACCTGATATCGCCATAGTTAAAGGGCTCGGATCCCCTATCTATTATCTCTGAGCCCCCTTATATCCTATATCTAACCGTATCTAACCGGAATTCCCTCGTTTTTTTGCTTTTTCTATTTTGTTGCCGGATATAGCAAAGGAAACCAGCGCTCAACAACATCTATAGGAAAGCCCAAACGCACTGGCCCTCTAGGTGAATCTGAAACCAAAAGCTCTTTCTTGACCAATACGTATAAAACTTCTCTAGCTGCTCGGTCTTTAAGACCTGTAATATCTTCGACCTTACCACGCTCAAATTCACCGACCAAAAGCGCCTCTCGTAAGAGAGCATAGCTTCCTTTTGGCAACTCTTTCATCGCAATTAATTCCTCAACATGAATTCTTATACGTTCAGATAATGTTTTGAAATCAAGAAGCTTATTCATGTATTCGACTTGATCTATACAAGTTTTCAGAAAGAACTCACAAAAATCTACTAACGTGGCTTGAGACAAAGTACCGCGCCCATCCATGTCACCATGACGAGTCCCGTCTGCGGCCTGTAATAAAGCTTTATATTGATCTTTTTGGCGTGCAAG
>JAOUPJ010000162.1 GCA_029879945.1 Gammaproteobacteria bacterium | reverse complement strand
AATTTGTCGCGAAACATTCTCGTTTCGTGTTCGCGGCGGTCTTTTCGCCGCTTTACTCGGCCTAACGGCCTCGCCTTTGCGCTGCTGACGCTCGGTCAGTCAACTGGGTGGATTTCACCCCGAAGGCCGCATAAGATAGCGAAATCCCCGGCAAATTACCAGTTCTGAATTTGAGATTTCTTGCCCAGCCGATTAGTTAGTGATCAAAGCACGAGCAGAGCCCTTCAAATTGCCCGGCCAGCACAAACACGGTTCATTTCGTGCAGCAGTAAAAATCGGCGTAAAATCAAAACCATCAACAATTTCATAATCTTATGTGCGGAATATTTGGGTGGCTCGGAAGCCCCGAGCCCACACTGGCCAAGTCTCTAAGAGATCAGCTGCGACACCGTGGGCCCGATGCCGATGGTGAGTGGTTCGATCCTGAACGCGGCGTATGGCTGGGTCATCGTAGACTTTCCGTTGTCGACCTTTCCCAAGCCGGTGCCCAACCCATGATTTCCCTGTCCGGGCGCTTTGTCATCGTGTTTAACGGCGAAGTGTACAACCACAGTCGAATCCGTCCTGATCTTGAGGCCAGAGGCATCGTATTTCGAGGTCACTCAGATACCGAGGTAATGCTGGCAGCCATTGAAACATGGGGACTGGAAACCGCGCTGGAACGATTCATCGGCATGTTCGCCTTCGCACTCTGGGATCGACAAGAAAAGACACTAAAGCTCGTACGCGATCGGATTGGCGTCAAACCACTTTATTGGGCACACAAGGGTGACAACTTCGCTTTTTCGTCCGAACTGAAACCACTCACAAAACTTTCCTGGGTAGACAAAGAATTTAACCCAAATGCACTGGCTGACTTTTTTAAATTCTTATACGTGCCCGCCCCCATGTCCATTGTGAAAGGAATTCAGAAACTGGAAGCGGGAAAGATACTCACATTCAAAAACAGTCAGTGCGAAATTTCCACTTACTGGAATCTTGTGAACGTAGCGGAGCAGGCACGCGCAAATCCCTTTCTCGGAAGCTTGCAAGAGGCTTGTGAAGAAACGCAATCCTTGATAGACGATGCCGTGGCACTACGAATGGTTGCCGACGTGCCGGTGGGAATGCTGCTTTCTGGTGGAATGGATAGCTCCATCGTCGCCAGTTCGATGCAGGAGCAGTCCTCCCAATCCATAAAGACCTTTACCATACGCTACGAAGATGAACCAACAATGGATGAATCCGAGTACGCTAAAGAGGTTTCGCAACTGCTGAGTACCGAACACAGGCAATTCAATCTTAGCGCCCAACACACTCTAGACCTTTTGCCGAAAGTGATTGAATCCTTTGATGAACCCTTCGCTGATAGCAGCAGCGTATCCAGTTACTTAGTCTCCCTTGAAACTCGAAAACACGTTACGGTTGCACTATCGGGTGATGGAGGAGACGAGTCCTTCGGTGGCTATCCACGATACTGTTGGGCGGAGAATATTGAGAATCGTAGAAATTTTCCGCTTGCCAAAATATTTGGCAAAACGCTTTCCACAATTTCCAAAACAAGTCCCAACAATAAAACTTTAAAACGAGCCCGCACCTGGGGCACACTGTTATCCGGTTCTGCCGGCGAACTCTATTCTTCCGTATTTTGCCAGTGGGCGATCTCCCCACTCAATAATTCGAACGTGATCCCGTCTAGCACTCATGTGAGGCCCGAAATATTTCGCGGCTATCCCATGGCTTCCCAATTCATGGGGCAAGACCAGCTCGGCTATCTACCTGATGACCTACTGGTTAAAATGGACCGCGCTACCATGGCCCATTCACTGGAACTGCGTTCCCCCTTACTCGACCACCGCCTTATTGAATTCGCCTGGCGACTTCCCCTGAACTACAAAATTTCCGCAAACGAAGACAAGGGAAAGCTGATTCTGCGTGAGTTGCTCTACAAAAAACTACCCCGGCATCTCATCGACAGAATCAAAAAAGGTTTCGACATCCCCATTACCAGTTGGTTAAAAGGGCCATTGAAAGACTGGGCCAGCGACCTACTCAGTGAGGCCCAGCGGGACCAAGATCCGATGCTCAACCCACAGGCCCTGCGTTACCTGCGAGACGAGTGCCTGCACGCAGGAAAACACCCTCTTCTGGTTTGGAGCATGTTGATGTATCTAAATTGGCGGAAATCCCTTTAGACCCACACCTAGAATAGGGTCTTTCAGTTGCCAAATCCGGGAAAAAACAATAAAGAATCAACAAATAGGTCCGATTATTGCCATCTGAGGAGAACATGATATCCTGTGAACCTTTGTAAGGATTGATGGTCTTATTTTCTGGTTTTCTCGAAAATCTAAAAAGGAACGAAACGATGAATTCACCTGTTTTTTCGACTACTGCGGTTTCCACCCAGGCGAAAAATAAATTAATTCGTAATACATATACCCTGCTTTCTATCACCCTATTTTTCAGTGCGATTACAGCTGGTATTTCCATGACCCTGAATCTGGGCTTCATGGCCAACATGGTAGCGTTTATAGGCTCTATCGTATTGATTTGGTTTGTGTTACCACGAACCGCTAACTCCGCCGCCGGCATTGCCGTCGTTTTCGGTATCACCGGTCTGCTAGGCCTGGGCCTGGGCCCTCTGCTTAACCACTACCTGGCTCTGCCCAACGGCAGCCAGATCGTGATGACAGCCATGGGCGGCACTGGTGCCATCTTCCTGGGTCTTTCCGGTTATGCCCTAACCAGTAAGAAAGACTTCAGCTTCATGGGTGGCTTCCTCATGGCCGGCCTGATTGTGGTCCTTTTGGCGGCAGTGGCAAATATCTTTATGGAAATACCCGCCGTGTCACTGGCCATTTCCGGTGCTATTGTTCTGTTAATGAGCGGTATGATCCTGTTTGATACAAGCCGTATCGCCAACGGCGGTGAAACCAACTACATCATGGCAACTGTTAGCCTGTACTTGAATATCTACAATCTGTTCACCGCTCTGCTACACCTATTGGGTGCATTCAGCGGCGACGATTAAGACACAAGTCATTTATTGCATAGCAAAGAAGCCCCGGTTATCCGGGGCTTTCTTTTGGAACCTGTCCCAAAGTGATCAAGCGCGATGTAATATAGAGATCGTGTCAAAGGAGACGAGTTACGTGGAAACCTGGCAAAAAATAATCATGGCCATTGGCTTGGGAATGCTGATCATCTTTTTGATCCCCAGAGCAAAACACGCCATGGAAAACTCACCGAAGGGAACCGCAAAAGACTGGCATAGTGCACTGATCCCCATTTTGATCGTGGTGCTGTTTGTGGTCTTTCTGATTCAGATGGTCTAGGGGCGCTCAAATACGGCTATGGATTCTACATGTGTGGTATGGGGAAACATGTCCATCACACCGGCCTGAACTAGCCTGTACCCCTGACGATGTACGATCTCTTCTGCATCACGCGCCAGGGTCGCCGGATCACAAGAAATATAGACGAGTCTTTCTGGTGAAAGTCGTTTCAGATTTTTCGCCACTTCAAGCGCACCGGAGCGTGGTGGATCAATGAGGATCTTATTGTAGCGTTCTCTGGCCCAGTTCAAACCGGAAAAATCTTCAAACAGATTACAAAAATAGAATTCAACATTATCAATATTATTTTGCTTGCCGTTTTTCCGAGCCAAGTCCACCAACCCCTGATCACCTTCCACGCCAACCACTGATTTGGCACAACGGGCCAAAGGCAAGGTAAAATTACCCAGGCCACAGAACAAGTCCAGCACATGGTCTTGCTCGTTTAGCTCCAAAAGTGAAACGGCGCGGGCTATCATTTTTTGATTAATCCCGGCATTGACCTGTGTAAAATCGATGGGACGAAACTCGTAGCGCGTCTCAAATTCAGGAACAGCATAATGAAGATATTCCACGCCACCGGGAAAAATATTGTGTACTGTGTCTGGCCCCTTGGGTTGTAACCAGATTTGAAAATCATATTGCTTTCCAAACGCACACAGTTTTTCTCGATCCGAATCGGAAAGCTCTTTGAGATTTCTGAATACCAGGGCAATCTCTTCATCCCCTGCCGCCACCTCGATTTGAGCAATGGTATTGTAGGCCTCTAATGTATGGATCAAGTCCCCCAGTTCTTTGATACGCTCACCCACTTGCGGCACCAAGACCTTGCAGGAATCAATATCAGCTAAATAGCGTCCATTACGTTCCCGAAAACCCACCAGCACCTTTTCTTTTTTCTCCACGAATCTCACGCCTAATCTGGCCTTGCGACGATAGCCGGAGGTTTCTGCTTGAAGTGGTGGAAGAATCGAATCTGGTTTGGTCTTTCCAATATTTTTCAGCAAGTCCATTAAATGGTTTTGTTTCATTTCAATCTGATCTTGCGGACTGATGTGCTGCACGCTACAACCCCCGCATTGATCGAAGGAATCGCACGGTGGTGTCGCCCTTTTTTCAGAAGCGACAATCACTTTTACGACATTGGCTTCGTCAAAATTCTTTTTGGAAAGGGTGTAGCTGATCTCCACGGTTTCACCAGGAAGGGCACGAGACACAAAGACCGTCTTGCCCTCGACACGCGCGATACCACGCCCATCGTGAGACAGGGTTTCTATTTCAACCGTGGCATTGGGTTTGGAAAATTTTTTACGTCTACGGGACATGATACGAGGTGAACTATTCCGCCCAGGCGTCTAAAAACTGCTGGATATGAGGTTTGTCTTCGGCTTGCAGACTCTGACGAACAAACTCGCATTCCTGTCTATATTGCTCCGCATCCATTTGGCCGCGCATCAATTGAAAGCGCAAATAGACCAAGTAGGTGTTGAGCACGTCTGTTTCGCAATAGTCGCGAATGCCCTTGAGGTTACTGTCCAGAAAATTATCCCATACCGCTGCGCCACTCATGCCCATTTTTCCGGGGAAGCCGAGTAATGTGGCGATCTCGTCCAAGGGGGCATTGGCGCGCGGCTGAAATCCGGCAATCACGTCCATCAAGTCGATATGACGCCAGTGATAACGGCTAATGTAATTATTCCATTTGAAATCTCGATCATCGTCACCTACGTCCCAATACTTTTTTGCACTGACACTGTTTGCAAGAGAACGATAGTGAATCACGGGTAAATCAAAACCACTGCCATTCCAGGAGACCAGTGTAGGGGTATAGCGATCGATGCCATCAAAAAAGCGCTGCAGGAGTTCTTTTTCGTCTGAATCTTCATTTCCAAGAGACCAGACTTTGAAGCGGTCATGGGTTCTCAACACAACAGAGATGGCTACGATGCGATGCATGTGATGGCGTAGGAATTCGCTGGTCCCTGTTTCCTGTCGGCGTTTGTGAAAAAGGATGGTACCCACTTCTTTGTCGCTGAGACCGTCCAAATTATAAAGTCTACGGCCGCCATCTATATCGGGGATCGTCTCAATATCAAAAACAAAAATATTCATCTACTTTCTCACGCCGGAAAGACGCCTGTGGACAGGTATCTATCTCCTCGATCACAGATTATCGCCACGATAATTGCGTTCTCCACTTCTGCTGATAATTGCAGTGCCGCAGCCACTGCCCCACCAGAAGAGATGCCACAAAAAATTCCTTCACGCGAAGACAGGTCTCGGGTGGTGTCTTCCGCCTGTTGCTGACTCACATCGATAATGCGATCCACGCGTGCCGGATCATAGATGCGCGGCAAATATTCCGCAGGCCAACGACGTATCCCGGGAATGTTCGCCCCTTCCATGGGCTGTACACCGATGATCTGGATGTCTTGATTCTGTTCCTTGAGGTAACGGGAATTGCCCATAATGGTGCCTGTGGTACCCATGGCAGAAACAAAGTGAGTGATACCGCCATGGGTATCGCGCCATATCTCGCGGGCAGTGCCTTCATAATGCGCCAGGGGATTGTCCGGATTGCCGAACTGATCCAACACCTTGCCCTTGCCTTCCGCTTCCATGGCCTGGGCCAGATCACGCGCCCCTTCCATGCCCTGCTCTCGGGCGACCAACACGATCTCGGCACCAAATGCCTTCATTACGCCACGGCGTTCCACACTCATGTGCTCGGGCATGATCAAAATCATCCTGTAGCCCTTGATCGCAGCAGCCATGGCCAAAGCGATACCGGTGTTTCCGCTGGTCGCTTCGATAAGCGTGTCACCCGGTTTGATCTCTCCACGCTGTTCAGCGTGTTGGATCATACTCATGGCAGGTCTATCCTTAACAGAACCCGCCGGATTATTGCCTTCCAGTTTTACTAAAATCGTGTTGGACGTGTTTCCGGGTAAACGCTGAAGACGCACCAGAGGCGTGTTACCAACAAAACTCTCTATGGTAGGGAAAGACATGGGTCTTATTAGCTCGATTGTGCGAGTGATCGGATGTAGCTTCTAAACTCTTCGCCTAATCCTTCGTGTTTCAGACCATACTCTACAGTGGCCATTAGGTAACCCAGCTTGCTTCCGCAGTCATAGCGAGTCCCTTCAAATCGATAGGCCAGTACCCGTTCTGCCTCTTTGAGCATGGCGATGGCATCCGTCAACTGGATTTCGCCACCACTGCCTTGCCCCACCTTTTCCAGAAGTTCAAAAATGCGGGGTGTGAGGACATAACGTCCCACAACCGCCAGATTGGACGGGGCCTCTGTCGGCTTGGGTTTTTCTACAATCTTGTCAATTCTTGCAACTCGGTCCTGCATCTCGGTGACAGCAACTATTCCGTATTTATCGGTCTCGTCCTGACCCACTTCTTCAACCCCAATCACACTAGAACCAAAATCATCGTAACAATCCACCATTTGAGTCAAGCAATCACGCCCATTGCCATCAATTAAGTCGTCGGCAAGGATGACACAAAAGGGCTCATCACCCACCACGTCTTTGGCGCAAAGCACCGCATGCCCCAGGCCCAGGGCCTCAGGCTGGCGTACGTAGACGCATGAAACCCCATCTGGCAAAATTCCCTGGACTATTTCTAAAAGCTTTTGTTTATTGCTCTGCTCCAGCTTGGTCTCCAGCTCAAAGTTTTTATCGAAGTGGTCCTCGATCGCCCTTTTGGAGCTGCTGGTCACAAAAATTAATTGGGTACATCCCGCCGCGACGGCTTCCTCAGCGGCGTATTGAATAAGCGGCTTATCTACCACAGGTAGCATCTCTTTGGGATTCGCCTTGGTCGCGGGAAGGAAGCGCGTGCCCATTCCGGCAACGGGAAAAACAGCTTTGCGTACGGGTTTGGCCATTGAGTCGGTCCTGTCTTTGTTAAAGTTTGGAAATATTTTTGGGGTAGTCTACCGTATGTGGCCGGTAGAGACCAATTGTGGCGTTAGCTTCTGGAAGCGATTAGCCTATTTACTATCCAATGGTCGATGTGAAAAAGCAGGGAGCGAGCCAGGGGGTGGGCCAATGCAATCCAGGCGAATAACACGCCCAGACAGTTCGCAAAAATGTCTTCCAGCTCAAAAGACCTACCTACATAGAGCTGGATAATCTCGAGTACCGCTCCCAGCAGGACGAGGTACACAGCGAGCGTCCAATGGGCCGCACGTACGCAGCGCTGACCTAAAAAAAACATCAGACCCAGATAGGTTGCCAAGTGTAGAAGCTTATCACCGTAATTTTTCGAAGAGACAAAGGGCTCGCCCGGTGTGGTGCTAAAATAGGCGACCGTAGTGATCAGTATAATAGCCAATCCCCACCATACTCGCCGAAAGTGATAATTTGGTTCATTGATGGTACTCGACATCGCGATTTCCCTCATTTTTTCTGGCAAATTGTTTGCTTTACTACTAGTCCTTTGCCAGATTTGTGATCCACTAGACAATATTTGTTGAGTTTTAACTAAATAATTCACAAAGCGGGCCGAGTGTTTATAAAGGAGTAGACCTAATCTGTCGTGTATCGCTAGAATACCTAAGGGATTTAAGTTATTCTAAGTCCGTTCGGACAGATAGGAAGTTGGCCTTAGAAAGGTGAATTTTCACGTTTTTTTAAGGTGTCGTCACAGCGGTTTCCGGAAGTGATAATGGACAGTTTCCCCAGTTACATACTTGGATTCATTTTTACCGCAGCGCTCATCTGGTTCCTGCAACCCGTTGCACGATCACTTGGGCTTGTGGACCATCCTGGCGGTCGCAAGCGTCATAAGGGCAGTGTGCCTCTTATCGGCGGGATTGCCATGTATGTGGGCCTGGTGGTTGCCATTTTGGCCGCAGGTAAACCACCCCTCGAATCAATACTGGGGCTTCTTGCCGGAGGCGGTCTGGTCCTGATTGTGGGGACCATTGACGACTGGGTCGATCTGAGCCCCTTTTCCCGCT
>JAOUPJ010000480.1 GCA_029879945.1 Gammaproteobacteria bacterium | reverse complement strand
TTCAGGCCTCGTGTAATGCGGACAATCCAAAAGCCCGTTTACAAACGAGTCCTGCTCTGCCGAGTCCTCATGCCCCAATACACCCGGGAGCAGCCGGCTCAAGCCATCGATGAGCACCATAGCAGCCAACTCACCGCCGCTAAGCACATAATCCCCGATGGAGATTTCCAGCTGGACATAGTCTTCAACGAAGCGCTCGTCCACACCCTCGTAACGGCCACAGACCAAAATCAGCTGCGACTCACTGCTCAATTCCTTTATCAGGGACTGGTCCAAACGCCTGCCCTGAGGCGAGAGATAACAGACTGGGCCTGTATTACCACTCGTTCGACTTGCCAACACCGCCTCAGCCAGGGGCTGATACTGCATCACCATCCCTGGGCCGCCACCAAAAGGGCGATCGTCCACGTTCTGGTGCTTATTGTGGGCAAAATCTCGTGGGTTATAAAAACCCAGTTTAATCAATTCGTTACTAACTGCTCTACCGAGCACGCCAAGCTCTTGTAGAGGCTTGAACAGGTCTGGAAACAGGGTGATGACATCAATGTGCATCGCTAGTCTTCGTCATCTTCAGCGGGCCAGTCCACTATCATGATGCCGGCCGCTAGATCAATCTCTTTGACGTACTCACCCTGAACAAACGGGACCAGTCTTTCTTTATCCCCTTTGAGCACCATGACATCATTGGCACCGGTCTGGAAAAGATAGTCGACACTGCCCAGTTCGTCCCCGTCCAGGTTGCTCACCTTTAGACCTTCCAGGTCGCTCCAGTAGAACTCCCCTTCCTCCAGGGCTGGGAGCTGATCGCGATGGATGGCTATTTCGACCTCCATTAACTCGCGAGCTTGATCCCGATTCACACAACCTTCAATCTGGGCGACAATCCCCTTGCCATGGGGTCGCCCGGCCAGCAGCTTTCTTTCCTGCCACTGTCCCTGAATTTTTAGCAGCCAGGGGCTGTAATTCAAAATATTCTGGCGTGGATCGGTATAGGAATAGACCTTGATCCAACCCTGCACGCCATGCAGACCGGAAACCCGGCCTACGATCAGCCGCTTCTCGCCGTGATTTTTCGTGGCTTGAGCGGCCATTTCAAAAACGTTTCGGATCAGGCGCCTTGATTAGCTGTTTTCAGTAGCTGGGCAACGCGATCTGTGGCTTGTGCGCCCCTGGACACCCAGTGGTCGACTCGCGCTTGATCGATGTTAAATCGTACTTCTTGACCCTTGGCAACGGGGTTGAAGAAGCCTACTCGCTCAATATAGCGACCATCACGTGGGTTGCGGCTGTCAGTCACGACCACATGGTAAAAGGGGCGTCTCTTTGCACCACCTCTTGCCAAGCGTATGGAAATCATAAGTGCTCCTTAAATGTTCTGTAAACTGCCACGACAAAACCTTTCCCGTGAACAGAAAGCGGCGAATTTTACCGTAATTAGAGGGCGATTAAAAGCCAATCTTCTCTTAATAATCTAAGCAAGCGCATCCTTCCCCATCTATTGATCGTTCAGAACACACTGCTCACTACAAAAACAACATAATAAACCTAACTAATCAATTAGTTAAAAAGGCATCCCACCGGGCATTCCGCCTTTGAACTGGCGCATCAGCTTGGCCATACCGCCCTTTTTGTTCATCTGTTTCATCATTTTCTGCATACCGGTGAACTGTTTGAGCAGGCGGTTCACGTCTTGTATCTGGGTTCCGGACCCACTGGCAATGCGGCGTTTACGCGAACCCTTGATCATTTCGGGGCGTTTTCGCTCCTGCCGGGTCATGGAGAAAATAATGGCCTCGACTCGTTTGATTTCCTTGTCATTGATTTTACTTTTTGCCTCTTGCGACAGACTCCCCACGCCAGGCAGTTTGTCCATCAGGCTAGCGATCCCACCGAGCTTGTTCATTTGCTGGATCTGCGAGAGGAAGTCCTCCAGATCAAAGACCTTACCCTTTTTTATCTTCTTGCTAAGCCGCTCTGCCTCTTTGCGGTCGATGTTCTGCTCGGCCTCTTCCACCAAGGTGAGCACGTCTCCCATA
>JAOUPJ010000479.1 GCA_029879945.1 Gammaproteobacteria bacterium | reverse complement strand
GCCCAACTAAACGCTAAAGCTGACCTGCGACCGCGGGCCTTGCTTTGTGCGAAGGCTTCGCCATTATCGCACACGCTTCGTCACCGCTTTTGGTCGCAGGCAGCTTAGCTCAGCGTTATGCATTCACCCATCAATTAGAGGAGGATAAAAATGGAAGGAACTTTTCAGATCACAGGATGGAACGAAACTCCATATAATGAGGGAGAAGGTGGAACCAAGAAAAGTCATGCAAAAATAACTCAAACCTATACTGGAGCCATTGAAGGCGCTAGCGAAACTCAATACTTGATGTCATATCAGTCAGAAGCTCAAGCACTATTTGTTGGTTTTGAGGTTATTGCTGGAACAGTCAATGGAAAATCAGGAAGCTTCACTCTTCAACACAATGGAAAATTTGAGAATGGTGTAGCTAGCAGTAGCTTTGTAGTAGTTCCAGGCTCAGGTACTGGAGAGCTTACCAATATTGAAGGAGCTGGCTCATTTAAATCTGGTGAGGCTGGAAGGGCAAATTACGAGATAAACGTAAATGCATAACAAGTCGCTCGTTCGGTCGCAAACTACGCTGCGCTTCGTTTGCGCCGCACAGCTTAAACGTTAGGCCTATATGATTTATAGAGCATATTTTCTAGTAGTAGCTTTAATATTACCGCTCGCAGTAAACGGAGAGAGCATGAGTCTTCAAGACCATCCCAGGTATGGACCAAATCCAATATATCTTTTCTTTGAAAGCTATATACAAGATGTTATTGGATATCTACCCAAAGAAAAGTCAGAGTCCATACAGAAAATGAATATACAAAAAGTATTTAATACTCAATCATCGGAGTGGCGAGAGGTGATAAAAGAAACATTACACTTATCAGAAACAATTAATATCGCCATTCTCGATCTTTGGTATAGAAATAGAGAGCAATTCAAAACTGAAAGCGGGGAATATGATCCTATATGGTTTAGTCAAATATTTACTGATGAATACATGAAGGAAGGTAGTCAAGTTGATGTTTGGCCAGAAGGAGCGCTAGAGGCAGCGAAACAACGAATAAAATCTGCGCAAGCGGTTAATTAGGCCTAACAATGTGTTCAATTCGCTCACTATGTTCGCTTTGACCTCGGGGACGCTGGCGCGCCCCTCGGCCATTTAACACAGGCGTTAGGCAGGAGGACAGAATGACAAAGAATAAGGTGGTCGGGGCATTATGCTTCTTGTTGATATTCCTCGTTTCTGCTTGCGCACCATTGCCGTCACCTGCGAAAAACTCGGCGGCGGTCAAGATCAATGGCTATATTGATAACGGCACATACTTGAGCCCAGAGAAGCTTTTCCGTGTAGATGTGCCGGAAATGCGTAACCCTTTCATCAAACGGCCCACCACAATTTGGGATGAAAGCACGCCGCACGGTGGTGTAGAAGTCAATTTCGCTGTAACTGATCTTGGTGAAGCCCATTGTTACGGTGTCCGCCAGCTAAGTGGCGCAGAAAATATGGATGTAATGTTCAATGAAGAGTTGTCACGTTGGGCTCGGAAATGGGTTGATAGACTTGGGGAAATAGAGCTGATCTCTGAGGAGAAAATACAACTTGCGGATGGGGCTGGGTTTGCACGAATTTATTTAGTGGAATCGGCGTCACTACTTTTTGTTCGGCGAGGAGAAGGAACCGCTAAACGTGAGCCCGCGTTAGTTGGGGTCGTCATCGTGCCTCTAGTAGAAAAGAGGCTGGCACTATACCTCGTTAGCCAGTTTGATATGCCAAATAGAGGTGGTCATTTTACTTTGGAGACAAAAAAAGGTCGTAAATATTTGTCTGAAGAACAAATAAACAGAATGAGGCAATTGGCCGAGTCGTTTCGATTGCAGCGATAACGGACAATAAATTAGATTTTTTGGAATGCCTAACATGTCGCTCAACCTGACTCGCTACGTCGGCGCTTCGCGCCTTGTATCTCACAGGTTAGCTCTACGTTGGACGGAACCGCTATCGCGGTAGAGAGAAAAAGGAAAGTATAGAGTTTACGAAGTAGATATTAGAAGAGAATAAA
>JAOUPJ010000160.1 GCA_029879945.1 Gammaproteobacteria bacterium | reverse complement strand
GCCAGAACCATAGCAGCTGTCAAACCTAGCCATTTAGCCTTCATAGATAATCCTCCCAGTTCATTTGTTAGGATAAGTTCAAAGAAAATATTATTAGAATGAATCCAATAACCGACTACAGAACTCAATTATTCCCCAGCAAAAGCTAGGGAAGCGCTTTTATGCCATGTGCCCCGTGTTGCTGTCAAGGAAAAACGGTCAATAAATACAAAACACGCGGAAAATTGCCCAGTCAAGCCGAGCCGTAATTTATTTTCAAATTATTTGTTGGGAGTTCCCAACGTTTTCTAGAAGGCGTGACACTCTGTGTCATAATATCGAGCCTATAATTTCTTCTTAAAAAACAGCTCTAATGCGAAATAAGAATTTTCTCCACTTTTTACTATTAACCATTGGTCATTTGTGGATTTCACACAGCCATGCCTTCGAAGGCGTCACTTCCCTGTCCATGGGAAAGGTGTCATACGTGGGTTCTGGTGAATTGTCAGTCGATGGAAATCCAGCAAATATTGGTAAAAATCCAGGGAGTGGTTATATCTATTTTGCACTCCCAAAATATTCTCATACCAAGACTAACACAAGCCATTTTAAAGACAAATTAGAGGATTTTCTTCAATACAGAAACCAAAATATTTCGGCCCCCAATGCAGTAAACGTTTCAAATATGGTGTTTGCCAGGGATAGTTTGATTGACAAAATCGATATGACTTCTACTGAGGTCGTAGCAGGAATTGTATTACCAAAGTTTCCCGTTGGTTTAACGGCCTATACCAGGGCATATCGAAAAGAAGTACGTCATATCGAGATATATGGTGAAACAGACGTTAGCTCACCTGCTACACCGATCCTAGCTAGCTCACACCATACAAGAGCGCTTACGTTACTAGAAACCGGTGCCAGTCTATCTAAGCAATTTGGAGAAGATAGCAATGGAACACCTCGCTGGTCCTTTGGGATACGCCCTAAGCTCGTATCAACCCAAACCCATAAAAAGGAAATTGAATTACTCGAATATGGTTTGACGCAGCCAAAGACGAGCACCAATACATCAAGCTGGTTTGACCTGGATCTCGGTTTGATACACGATTTTTCTTTTAATTGGTCCGGCTTTTTTGAAATAGAGAATGCCTTAACTGATTCCCCACGGCTACCCAAAAGCGATATGAAACCCTACCTATCACTTGGCTCAGTTTATTCAAAAACAAAATTTCTCTATACAACGCAGGTCGATTTAACTCGAAGTACGAGTTGGATTGGCGAGAAAAATACTCGACGTGCCGCTTTCGGCACATTGTATCGCTTGAACGATAGGCTAAATTTGTCAGGCGGGTTAGGACTGGATGCCGAAACGTTCAGGGAGTATAGCTACAGCCTGGGTATACACGCCACGATTCTAATAGTAGATCTTAGTCTGTCCTATGAGATGGACGCGCCTTATGAGACGATAATGTTCCAAGTTGGTTTGGATCTTTAGGGTTATTCAGATTTTTCCCAAAAACCTAGGTTATTATCTAGCGTAAGTATGTATTTTGTTTCGAAACCTATTATTTCGTTAACTTCGTTTAATACGGCTGCATTTCCCCAGCTGAAGACCAAGGGTTCCAAAAGTCCGTTTTGATGCTTCACAAACAAACCAAAGGCATGATCGTTGAAGCGAACCCATGGACCGCCCAGGCTGGATGTCTCGCCCGTTTCCAAATTGACAATCGAAATAGTTACAAATCCCTCATCAACGTTGTCTTCGACAAAATTCAGTTTAACGTCATATTTCGACTTTCCAACTTCGTTGAAAAGATTAATCTCAACACCGTCCAAACCAGAGAGACCAGAGCTACCATCATCGATGTCTGTTAGGTCTTGGATAGTCAACAAATCTGGAAAATTGAACAATATGTCTGAGAACACAACTTGATTAGATATAATTCGATTGTAAAAGCCAAAATAATCTGCTTTTCTAGGAGATTGAAGTTGAATATGTACATTTCTATTGGAAAGAAAAAAGGTATTGAAATTTTTTAGCATCGAACTAAATACATATTCGTTTTGAAATGCTAAATATTGATAGTAAGAATGTATTTTTGCCGTAAGGTCTACTAAATAGTGCCGAACTTTCGCCTGAGAACTTGTCAAAGTTGTATTATTTAAGCTCAAGTCCGTTTTGAAAATACTCGCCACTGCTTCGGCGGAAAAAGTAGTTCTTTTCGCAATAGAACCTGGCTCAATTTTCGGTTTTTCTCCTGAGTTTAATCCTTTATATGTCCTACGCAAAGCGTCCAAAAGATTGCTAACAGCCAAAAGACTCGGGTCACCTTTCGCTTCATCAATCTCACTAAAAGTCTCTACGGGCGCTCTATCCGGTTCTAACTTGTACACATTGAAAAATGTATAGTTGGCCCAGCTGATAAAATTAGGTGGAGTCTCTACCTCTTTGTTCTGGTCTTTTGGAAAATATGCCTCCATGCCTCTGGAAACGACTTGTGACATCACATTAAAAAGAGAAGAAATTTTGAAACTTCTAAATTGACTATGTGTGCTACGATTAGGATCAGGATTTTGCGAAAAATCCGTGTAGTCAGAGGTAAAAACTTCTTCACCTAGATTAATTTTATTGAGAAAATTCACCTCTTCAGGGCTTCTAATACCATTGTTTGTATTGTAAAAATCTAGAAAAGCCCGCGAAGGTGTGAGTAACAAAATCTTATCGTTTAGACCGGGATCTAAAGTAGAAAACAAGACATACTCACCAGTAAAAGGCATTCCTGTCCAAACATCAAATCCCCCACTAACCCGGATGTTGACGCCAGTTTTGTTGTTTTGAACTTTTAGGCAGTGAGAAAATTTGATGTCTTCTCTCGGAAAGTCACAATATCTAATAGGGGTGTCCTGTGAATCATTTCGCGAAACGTATCCGTCCTTATCGGTGTAAGCAGATTGTTCCCACGGATCAAAACTAGCGTTGTTGTTTTCATCTATGTAAACAAACGCGAAAGCTAGAGGATTGCCCGCCGTTTTGAAACTAAAGGGAACTAAAACAGAAATTCCTTCATCCTGGGGAAAAGAACAGGCTGATACAGCGATAGTCAACAGCACAAAAATTATAGTCTTCACATTCATGCTAGAACTCCACATTTACGCCTGCATTGAGCGCCAATTTTCGGGGGTAAGGTTTGCTTCTTAGGCCACTAGACTCTAAACCATAGGCTAGGTCCAGGTGGAAGATTCTCAGCGCACTAAATCCCAATCCCAAATAACTGAGTTTGGTGCCCACGAGATTTTTGTGTATTCCAGCACGATAAGACGGGTATATTTTGTCTAGCGGTTGGAAGGAAAGAGAAAATCCACTATCTTGCCTAGGATTACCAAAAAAATCTAATCTAGGGTTCACCTGATGATAGGTAGAAAATGACCACCTTTGGCTGGTGTCAGTTACACCGAACTCTACGGTAACCTTTGGATATAGGGTATAAGTTTCGTTTAGGTCAATTTCATCAGAGAATGTCTGTGCTAGTTCGCAACTAATGGGGCTGTGTACTAAGGATGAGGAAGAACAACTAGTTGAATCAAATGATTCATAGTCGATTGAGCTCACGTTTACATCTTCGATAGATATGCCGTATGTGAAATTGTCATATTGAACAATCGCACCTAGATCAAACGAGGCAACAGTTTTGAGAGAACTGGGTTTCTTAAATTCGTCATAACTCAAGTAGTCTATTTTTCGGTATTCATAAACCGGCAGAAAAGATTTTCGAAGACCAATTTGCAAGTAGTTTATACGACCTGCAATGTAAAGCCCGTTCCCAGCAACGTTGGTATCAGAGAAAAAATCAAAGATTTTTCGACTATATGATAGTGATGTCTCTATCAGGTTAGCGTTTTTTGAATAGAAAGCAGAGCCTGAGCTCATTCGCCTAGATAAAGGATTGTAAACTATTGGCTTGTAAAGTAGAGACACCTGGTTTTGAACACTGGCCCGAATGTTTACAGCAGCAACTCCACCCAATGTATCGAAATTGAATATCATCGGCATAAATGGTGATTGAACCAGAAAATTGTATTGTACTAAATACGCTTCCTCCGACGCTAAACGGAACCGCTGATCATAAGTTGGTTTAAGCCCATCGACTTCTGTAGGAGTCAGCTCTTTTCTGGAGTCAATATTAAAACGCGTGAACGTGTTTTGGATACCAGAAAGCGCAGTCTGTTCAATTCCCGCCCCCATGGAGCTGAGTGCACCGATGCCCAAAGAGTTTCTGTTTTTCACGCCAATCGATATTGCCGCCGGATTTGCGCTAAATAAACTTGAAGACTGGGGGCTACTTATAGGCCCACGACTCAGACTTTGGCCTGAGGGAAGCGTATATGGTGCGGTGAACCCAGGGGGTGACCATAGGAAAAGGTTCAGTGCTATAAATATTGCCTTAGACCGCATAGTAAACCTGGTAACCGAGTGAATATAAAACAGAAAAATATTGAGTCTCAAGAGCCGTTGCTAAAAACAAAGACAAAACGACTCCATTCCATTACAACACTGGGGTATAATAGGGGGCCTACGTTTATAGAGCCTTAAATTTAGTATGAATAATACGCCCTGCCCACACTGCGGAAAAGAAACCATTACCGTCAAGCAAAGACTTCTAACGTCTCATTGGCTGAATGTGTATTGTTCCGACTGCGGCGGGCGAATGTGCATGCAACCTTATGTTTTAGCAGCGATTTATTGCGCACATACATGGAATGTGTTCTTTTTTGGATTTATGATGATTTGGGAAGAAAGCATAATCTATTTTTCCCTCATGATCGTTTTCTGGCTCATACTGGAATATTTTTGTTATTACGTTCCCCTCGTTAGACTTCGTCCAAAAAAGGCTTCAAGTCCAGCTAGATAATGCCTACAGTACTTGGAATCGGAAATGCGGTACTGGATGTGGTACATCTGGTTAACACCTACCCCAAAGAAAATTCTGAAACCCGGGCAATTAGGTCAGAAACCCGACTTGGGGGAAATATTGCGAATCAGCTCCAAGTTATGAAACAACTTGGAATAGATGCCCATTGGGCGGGCACGCTCGCTAAAGATTCTTCGGGTCAACAAATCCAAAAAAAGCTACAAGAACTTGGTATCAACACAGAGCTAGCCAAGGTGTCAGAGGCGGGACAAACCCCCACCTCTCATATTATTTTGAACTCCGAAAACGGTTCCCGAACCATCTTGCACACACGAAACCTAGAAGAATTTTGTTATCAAGACATGAATTTTGATTGCATAGGCCCAATCGATTGTTTACACGTGGAAGCTCGAAATGTGGCAGATCAAATACTTATAGTTCAGCATATTCGATCATCAAACAAACATGTATTGATTTCCGTGGAAATAGAAAAAGATCGCCCTTTAGTTCAGAAATTGTGGGAATGCGCTGATATTTTGTTCATATCCAGTCACTACACGGAACAAATGAAGATCAGTAACTCAGAAAAACTATTTGCACATCTTAAAACAAGTAACGCGAAACTGATTGTTCATACAAAAGGATCAGAAGGGCTTAGTTATCTTTACAAGTCACAAATATTCCATCTGCCAGCGATTCCAATCTCACCCGTACTGGATACTTTGGCGGCTGGGGATGTGTTCATTGGGTCTTGTCTGGGGTTTTTAATCCTTGGACACGATTACGAGTCAGCGATCGCTCGTGCCAATCGAGTGGCTGGTAAAAAGTGCATGCAATATGGAATTGAAAACTTGGATTTTGGTTGAACAAAACATCTCAGCGTATATAGCCAAGATCCTGTAGCAGACCATTTATTCTCTCCAGCCTCACGAGGGAATCTTCCAATTGTAAGAAATACTGCCGCTGACTCAGTCTTAGGGGCAACAGTTCAGCTAGACGATATCCCAGCCAACTGGAACTTTCATAGTTCAATTCACTAATCACTTTGCTTTTTTTTGCTCTGGCTATCAGGGTTTCGAGTAGATCCTGTAAATGGGAAAAGTGTTCTGGGGTGGGAATTTCCTCCTGTTCGGATATGTATTCAATATCGCCCACCAATAACTGATTCGGTCTTACCGACTCTGACAATATTCTGAATCGCTTACCGCCTTTAATATTTACCCCTAAAAAACCATCTTTTCTCAACTCCCAGTCTTCAACGTGCGCGACTGTTCCCATTTCATAGGCTTTAGGGGCCAGTCCAGTTTCCTCTCCTTCTCTAATCAGGCAGACACCAAACTGAGTTCCTTCCCTAAAACAATCTCTGAGCATATCGATATA
This sequence comes from Gammaproteobacteria bacterium, assembly GCA_029879945.1. Classification (GTDB taxonomy): domain Bacteria; phylum Pseudomonadota; class Gammaproteobacteria; order S012-40; family S012-40; genus JAOUPJ01. The sequence continues at coordinate 2,046 of JAOUPJ010000160.1, read as the reverse complement.
ACGCGTCTCGAATATCTTTAGCGGAAGACGAGTGCCAGGAAAAAGAACTGTATGCAGGGGCAGTAAGGGCAATTCGGCGTCAATAACCAACATCTTCTCCCCACCTGGGAACCAGTTTATGTTCCACGTGGAGATGATCCAATATTCGGGCAACAATATGATCTACCAAATCAGAAATTGACTCAGGCCGGTTATAGAACGCCGGTGAAGCGGGCAAAATGGTAACGCCCAATTTGGATAGTTTAAGCATATTTTCTAGCTGAATTGTTGAATACGGTGACTCTCGTGGAACCAAAATCAATGTGCGTCTTTCTTTCAATACTACATCTGCAGCGCGTTCCAGTAATGAACGACTGCTACCCATAGCAATTGCAGAAAGCGTTCCAGTAGAACACGGACACACTATCATCGCTTTTGGCGCATTAGAGCCGCTGGCAACCGGAGCAAACCATTGCTCCTTTCCATAAACTATGAGTTGATTTTTTTCACTCTTATAGAGATCGGAAAAAAATTCCGTCGCTTCTTTTGGGCTATTCGGAACTGTTAAATCTGTTTCCTGGGAAATTACCACTCTTGCCGGATTGGTGACTAACACCCTAACGTTCCTGTTTGCTTTAACCAGGGCTTCAATCAGGCGCAAGCCATACAGGGCACCCGAGGCACCGCTCAGCGCGACAGTGAAATATTCTTCTTTCGAATTCATTGTTCCAGCGCTTGGAGCAGACGGTTGTGCAAATTTTCAAATCCACCGTTACTCATAATCAGAATGTGTTCGCCCGACTGCGTATTTGCGCATAGTGCCGAGATGAGATTTTCTATCTTGTTAAACACGCTTAAACGATCACCTAAAGAGTTAGATATTTCTTTGATATCCCAAGCCATTTCAGGGGGCTGGTAGAACATCACATGATCGGCTCCATTGAAACTCTCTACCAGATTGTGCGCATGGACTCCCAGACGCATGGTATTAGAGCGCGGCTCCAGTACGGCAACAATGCGCTGTCCGCCTACCTTACGTCGCAATCCCTGTATAGTGGAGGCAATAGCAGTGGGATGGTGAGCAAAGTCGTCATATACGGTGATACCTTTAACGACTCCTCTGACCTCCAACCGTCGTTTGGCATTTCTGAATCGAGATAAAGAATCGACAGCGTTTTCAGCCGAGACCCCCACATGTCTTGCAGCGGCGATCGCGGCCATGGCATTATTCATATTATGATCGCCAATCAAGTCCCAATTAACCGATCCATACGAGCTATCGCCGAATAAGACCTCAAACTGGCTCGCGTCTTCTTTTCTCTTTATAGAACTCCAATTTGATGGCCCTGGTGCCGCGAACCCCTCTTTTTGAGACCAGCATCCATGTCCTAATACCCTTGCTATAGACGCATCTGCTGCATTATGAATAACCAAGCCCTCCCCAGGCAAAATACGCACAAAATGATGAAATTGACGTATTATCGCTTCAAGATCGGGAAAAATGTCGGCATGATCGAACTCAAGATTGTTAAGAACCGCTGTGCGCGCTAGATAATGTACGAATTTTGATCTTTTGTCGAAAAAGGCTGTGTCATATTCATCTGCTTCAATGACAAAAAACGGAGTCGTTCCCAAGCGTGCAGAGACCGGAAAATTGCCTGGTATTCCACCAATCAAGAAACCTGGATCCAATCCATTATCTTCTAGAATCCATGCAATCATACCCGTGGTTGTGGTCTTTCCGTGGGTGCCCGCCACGGCGATAACCCATCTGTCTTTCAAAATGTAGTTCTTAATGAATTCGGGGCCCGAGGTGAATGCCAGTCCAGTATTTAGCACCCTTTCAACACAGGGATTACCCCGCGTCATCGCATTTCCAATCACAACCAAGTCAGGTTTAGGTTCTAACTGTGCGGGATCATAACCCTGGGTAATTGTGATGCCTTCGCTTTCCAAATAAGTGCTCATCGGAGGGTAAACACCTAAATCGGAGCCCGTCACTTTAAAACCTAGTTGTCTTGCCAAAACGGCAACTCCACCCATGAAGGTGCCACAGATTCCTAATAT
>JAOUPJ010000478.1 GCA_029879945.1 Gammaproteobacteria bacterium | reverse complement strand
AAGTTAGATTTAAGGTATAATATCTTGTGGAGTAGGATAAGGCTAAAAACAGGGCAGAATTGAAGCTTGGTGGGAAAGAAGGCTCGTTTTGCGCATCTTGCAGGTAAGCCGTGAAATTCCGATAGAAGCGAGAGGTAATATTGTGAAGAAATCGAGAGGCTTCACTTTAATAGAACTTCTGGTAGTAATCGCTATTATTGCGTTATTGATGGCCATTTTGTTCCCGGTTTTAAGAATGGCACGAGAACAAGGTAAACGGGCAGCTTGCCTCCATAATCTCAGAGGTTTAGTTTTTGCCTGGCTAATGTATGTCGACAATAATGACGGTGACTTGGTCCAGGGCAACGCCGGAGATAATGGATGGGTAAAACTCCTGGGAACGTTGCCAAATGAGGAGCCTATCGAAGAACAACTGGATGCCATAAGAAATGGCCTCTTATTCAGTTATGCTAAGATGACCAAGCTATACCGATGTCCGGTTGCCGAGCGAAATGAAATGCGGACTTACAGTACAGTTCATGCCATGAATGGACTGAAATTCACCGGAAGCGGCGAAGTATATAAGAAATTATCTGAGATTAGGAGACTTGGTGAAAGATTGGTTTTTCTCGATGATTACGGTGAAGATTGGGATGCCTGCTGGGCCGTTTGGCATACACAACCAACATGGTGGAATCCTATCCCAATGCGTCACCACGGTGGAACGACTTTGGCGTTTGCTGAGGGACACTGTGAATGGTGGAGCTGGAGGGACCAACGTACGATAGATTATGGTAAAGAGCCATGGATTGTCTCCGAAACCGGAGCGGGAATAGAGAAACATCAACCAGGCAATGTTGATTTAATGAGATTGCAGAGAGCAGCATGGGGGAGTTTAGGATACGAACCTTAAAGAACCTGTCCCTACCATAAACTCTATCCGAGCACAAAAATCAAAGACAGGCATTGGCTTTTGTCGGACAAGGACACAAATAACTTTCAAGAGGGACATAGATTTCATTTATCCTCGCTAAAATGTGGTTGAAATAAATCTTGACCATCTTATCATAAGTGCTTGTAAACAAAGAAGGACCGAATTTTCGGCAGGGACAGGTGAAGATGGAAAAGCGCGAAGACGAGACGCAGTTGCTTTAGACCATTGATGTCAATCGGAGGAGCCAGCCACTCTCGCCCGACGGACTCTATTCATCCTAATATGACTTGAGGAAAAAAGGTAGCTTGTTACAATTTTGTTATGAAAAGACTATATTGGACAAGCCCCGATCTTTTTGAGACTGAAGTTGAAGTCAAAGCAATCGCCCACTGCAAAGTCACTATCGATCCAATCATTTTCCATCCTGATGAAGGTGGTCAGCCATCTGACCAAGGCGCAATCGGCGAAGCCAATGTTTGCAATGTTGAAATCATAAATGGCCAGATAGTTCACACGCTCGATAGACCACTTAGTGATGGTAAAAACATTGCTCGTTTGAATAGGCAGCATAGGCTCTATACAGCAAGCCAACATACTGCTCAACATATCTTATCAGGAATTGCGGAAAAACAATTCGGTCTGATAACAACTGGTGTTCATATTGGGCTTGAGAGATGCACCATTGATTTTGACAAAAGAATTGACTGGGAAACAGCAAAAGAGCTTGAGCAACAATCGATTGAAGTTGTTACTCTTAACATACCGGTTGAAACGGTGTTTGATGATACGGACGTTCGAATAAGGAGTGATTCCAAAGAAATAGAATCAGACGTAATCCGTGTGGTGAAGATTGGTGATTATGATAAGTCGGCTTGCTGTGGAGCTCATCTCTGGACAACCGGCCAAGTTGGAATCATTAGAATATTTGATATTGAGAGCAAGAAGAAAGGAACGAGAATATTCTTTCTTGCCGGGAGAAAGGCTCTTGAATACTCACAACTTGAGACATCCATCTTAAGAGAGCTTAGAAAATCGGCTGGTTGCTCCACGTCTGAACTTCTCACAGTATTCCAGAAAGCCTTGGATCATTCAAAAGAAATGACTAAAGAAGTAAGTAGATTATGGTCTC
>JAOUPJ010000159.1 GCA_029879945.1 Gammaproteobacteria bacterium | reverse complement strand
TTTGTATCGGATGATTCACTTAAATGATAAAGCGCATTATTTCCGCTGCAATTATTGTTGTTGTAAAACCTTACATTTTTAGTTTGTGAACCACCATGTGGGCAGACATTGATATTGTAGCCGGGTGGTATTGAAAAACAGTCTGTACCGGATATTCTTGCAATAAGAAGATTAGAAGGATGTATATTACTGATAGTAATAGGTAGGTTGGAACCACAATCCAATCCGCCCCCTTCCACGTCGCTACCGCCTCCACCACCACCCGGATTTAACCTAGTGGCACAATTCAAGGTGCTATATAAATCATCAAAGCTCACAGCGGTGACGCTGTCTTCATAGGAGGCATCGTATGACTTGTTTGGGCTGGCATAGATTCGGTCTGCATCGGTATTCGGATCATCGAGTTTGTAATTCTTTCCAGGACTAATTAGCACATAAGCGACACTGAGTAAATCATTGGGGTTGGTAATGTCACAGCCATTCGCTGATCGACAAATTTGTGGGGCCTCACCTATAGCGTTGAGCTTGGTTTGTAGAAGAGTGCAAAAGTCCAGCAAATTGCGACCAATATTGGCATCAGTAGAATTGACGAAGCGAATCGAATCGTTACTATCATAGTGAAGTAGTTTTTGATAAGAATTGACTGAATTTAGCCCCAATGTAGTATGAGCAATCGTATTGGGTATGGTTTGCGCCGCACTGTCTTCTCCGTAGTGGCTGAGTCCTCCCCGAGAAGCAGCATAGCCCATTAGAGCGTTGGATACGTCTTTTAGATAGTTTAGGTCAGTATTGTATTTGTGTCGCTCGATCTGTGTTTTCATCATGGGTAAACCAACAGCGATCAAGGAAGAAACAATAACAAGAACTATAGCCATTTCTAGAAGAGTAAAACCAGACGATTGGGCAGACTTGGTGTTGCTAAAATACATGACCGCATCTTTTGGCTAGAGCAAATAGGTTCACCGACTTTAAAACATCATCATTGTCTACGGAGGGTGTAATATCTGAGGTGTAAAAAACACTGTCGGTGTCTGCGTTTTCACCGAAAAATTGCTGGTCTGCTCCTGTGCTCACAACCAGAAACGAGTGATTGGAGGCTACACTGCATGAGCCGGCTGCGTATGTTCTGTCGTGGCATATTTTTGGTAAATCGCTAACGGTTGCTGGATTGGAAATAACGCCATGAAGATTTGTACAAAACGACGTAAAATCTCCCCCGGTAGAAGATACTGTTAAGATAGAAGGGACATAGTATTTAATATGCTTTCCGTATTCATTGACGGACACTGGAAAGCTAGTATTGATAACTAACTCATTGTTGGCTTCGCTGTCAGGGAGTCCACCATGAGACAAGGCGTAGTTTTCCAGGTTGGCCGAAAGTTTTTCAAGACGAATTTCATCCCTGATTTTCTTATTGTTCTTGATTAGGCTTGAAAGCGGAGCGATACTGATACCAATTAGAAGTGACAAGATTACCAACGCAATAGCCAGTTCGAGTAAGGTGAAACCGGATTGACTGTGAGATGCGGGCATTAGACGGCACCAATACTGGAAAGTAGATCGTATAATGGGGCAATAAGAGTTACGGCAAAAAATGCAAAAATAACAGCTACTATCATCATTAGAACTGGCTCTATGGTTTTGCTGATATTAGAGATGAATTCGCTTAGGTTATCTTGGTATATTAGAGCGATTTTTGGTAAATAGTTACCTAGCGAACCCGTTTGCTCTCCGATATGAATCATTCTTTCGACAATAGGTTCAAATATCCCGGCATGCGTCATGCTGTAGGCAAGCGATTGCCCTTGGTAAATCGTTCTGCCTATTTCCTCGAGCTTTTCCTTAAAAAAGTAGCTCGTACTGGTTTCCGAAACTTTTTTTAAAGCATTTGTAATAGTGATACCAGAATTGTAAAGTAAACCTATATATTGGAAGCAAAATGCCTTTTGTGAAGGTTGCAAAATCAATTTGACTACTGGCGTATTCCATAACCATTTGTCAATTTTAGATTTAGTAGAACTGTTTTTTTTGTACAGCAAAATAACGAACAGTATTAGAACCGGAAAAAGCAGAAACCATAAAATGTATTTGGAAGAAAATTCAGATAAAAATATAACGATCTTCAACCCTAAAGGGATATCCACATTTAATGAGTGAAATAGATCGACTATTTGGGGGACTACATAGATCAGCCAGAACAATATGCCACTACCGAGAATTGATACGATGAAACTTGGATAAATCAAGGCCCTCTTGATATTTTTTTTGATTTCCAAGTTGAATCGAAGATAACCTGCTGCATCTTTTATTGTTTTTTCCAGCGTACCGCTCTCTTCTCCAATTTTAGCCATGTTCACCAGAACATCGTCAGTGCCGGGTATGGCCTCAAGCGCTTGAGATAGTAGGTAGCCACTGTTAAGATGCTTCATTAGCACGGTTAAGTATGCACTAAATGTAGGGTTTGATACGCTCTTTTTTAGGTCGGCGATAGAACTCTGTATATCGATACCGCTACTTAAATAAGTAGACAAGTGATCACACAGTTCAATTTGGTCGGTAATTCTTGGTTTTTTTGCTGACGAATTGATTATGGAGTTGAGAAAATTAGGAATTTTGTAATAGTTAACGAGTATTTCTTTACTCTTTTCCAATTCAGAAAATAGAAATTCAATGGACTGAAAATGGCCCAGCTTGGATTCTGTTTTTCCGTGCGTATCTATATAGCGGTAAAAATAGTAACTCATGGCTAGGCCGCTTTATCTAGTCGGGAAATGTTGTTGGACTGGGCTGGTGTTTTTTGCACAGATTCATTTGACAAAACGCGATTGACTTCTTCCATGTCGGTAACCCCCTTTTTTGCAAGTGAATGTCCGTTTTCATATAACGGAATAAAGCCCTGCTCAATCGCAAATTGTCTTATATCGAGAGGGCTTGCGCCCTTATCAATTAATCGTCGCAATTCATCGTTTAGTTCGAGTATCTCGGCAACCGCGATACGACCTACGTAACCCGAGTGATGGCAGTGGTCGCAACCTGCGGCCTTATAATACATGTCTGTCTCACTGTTCTGTGTTAGGTCTGGTTCCTTGCAGTGGTCGCAAAGTTTTCTAAGCAAACGTTGCGCTATTATGCAAGATACAGAGGACGATATAAGAAAATCGCTGACATCCAGGTCACGCAAACGGGCTATGGAAGCGGTGGCGTCATTAGTATGAAGTGTTGACAACACTAGATGTCCAGTTTGTGATGCCCGTATAGCCAATTGTGCTGTTTCTTCATCTCGTATTTCTCCGATTAACATTACATCCGGATCTTGCCTGAGAAAGCTACGTATACTGGATGAAAAAGTGATTCCGGCTTTTTCGTTGACAGACACTTGTCTGGCCAGAGGTAGTGAATACTCCACAGGATCTTCTATCGTTAAAACATTTTTTTCGATAGCGTTCACTTTTCTGAGCAGACCATATAGTGTGGTGGATTTACCGGAACCTGTTGGTCCCGTGGCGAGAACAAGTCCGCTTGGTTGATTGACAAGGCGGGTAAGTTGTTCCAGCTGCTGCGCACTGTATCCCAATTGCTCTAGAGACTTTACATCATCATTGTTTGAGAGAACACGAATAACAATATTGTCGCCAAATGTAGTGGGTATACATGATACACGTAAATCAAATTCATTCCCTAAGAATGTGAAGCTCATGCGCCCATCCTGCGGACGATGAAGTTCCGCGATGTCCATATTGGAAGAAACCTTTAGAGAAGAACTCAACCGAGAATGTATAGAAATGGGAAACGAATATCTTAGCTGAAGTATGCCGTCAATACGATAAGAGATTAGCGTGGCCTGGTCGGTTGCTGAAATATGGATGTCAGACGAATTGATCTGAATGGCAGCACTCAATAATAATTTGGTGAGTTTTTCGAGCTCGAAATTTCTATTTTGCTTGAATGCGGTAAGCGCCTTTTCTATTTCGTCGTCCAAGGGGTGATCGACAAAGTAGTAGAACTGTTCGGTTAGACGTCGTATTTGGGACGCGGGCGAAACACGAATTTCTAAGGGATATGACGAATAGACGCCTAATCGAGATAGAGTCGAGTCATCGAAGGGGTCTGAAATGGCAATTAGTAGTTTTCCGTCTGTAACCTCCAACGGAAGAACTTCATGCTTGGTTGCGAAATTGTAGGGGACTTGTTTGAGTGCCTCGGCGATAGGCGTCATTCCATGAAGCTCTTGAAAGTGTTGATTTGATTGTTTAGCTAAAACTTGTGCAATTTCTGTGTCATTGACCAAGCGTAGTTTCAGAAGCGCATCACCCAACCGATCTCCTGTAGCCTTTTGAACTCTCAAGGCATACTTAATCATTTGTTCAGTAATATATCCCTCTTCTTTGAGCAGAACCCCAATAGGCTTGGCCATATTATCCTCCGTAGAAATCCTTAGTCGTAACAAGCACGGAGGCACTTAAAGTGGCCTGATAGGGAGCGTTGGATTGCTCATAAGAAAAGGAAGTGGTAATAATGCTTGATTTCTTTTTCAACGATGTTACAAAGTAGTCTGAAGATTTTTTGGCCGTTTTATAAGACCCACGAAAGCCGGCGCTCAGATTAACCAAAAATTTTCCGGGAACTGCTTTTTGAATACGGTTTTTTGATGGGTCGGGACCAAAATAGGGTGTAACTGAAATAGCCCCTATATTACTCTTTTTTGGCGCTGACTTTGATAGCCATTCCAGGAGGTGGTCAAGTCTTAGCTCCTGCTTTTGGCGCTCCACAAGCTTTGCTATTAGCGTGATATTGTCTACCTGACTCTTTGTTGGAAGATTTTCACGTGTTCTTACTATTTCTTCCGATAATATTCGTTGTCTTGCTTGTACGTCTTGGAATATTTGGTAGCTATCGTAGGCAATAATGCTTTGGTAAATGCCCACAAATGAAAAAAATAGAAAACTAGCCGCCAGAACATGTTTGGAAAAGTAGTTGGTAAGAGTAGAGTTTTTCGTATTCTCGTCTAGAAAATTGATTTTTCCCTTGTAGCTATCAATTGAAAATAAATCCAAATTTTCTGCAATTTGTTCTAATGAAAATGAAGTACCATATTTTTTTCTTAAGATTGGTTTCAATTTTTCCAAATCGGAAATGGAAGCACGATATTCGTTCTGGTCGCGAGTATCAGTTTCATTCCTGTTTTGATCCAGACAAAAAAAGTCCGGAAACTGGCCGCATGCAATAACATGCTCTAGATCGTAGGACGAAAAATTGGCAGAATCAGAGAGAAAGAGGTCGATGGTGTTTTTTATTTTTTGGGCATCGTTTTCGGAGGTGTTGAAATTGCCTAGTGAAAACTCGGAATCACTGTGAGAATCGCTAAAACGCTCGACTGTTCTCTTAACGACGATACTATTTACAACCAAGTTTAAAGAATAGAATGGCGGAGAAAAATAGAGAAATGCGAAATCATTACCTATTAACTTAGACAACAAGTCGGTTATGGCTGATTCAACAGGAGTGGAACAGTATTGTTGAAGGTTTTGATCTTTGCCTAGCCTATTACGAAGGGAAGTGAGTTCCGGTTCAGACACGGCAACCAATTGAGTGCTGAATTCGTCCCCGTTACCTTTAAGATGATCTATTCTCAATTTGAAATCGCTATCAAAATATCCTTCATCCTCAATCGCCTTATGGAGCCGGATCGGCACAACTTTTTTGTTGTGTGAATTGATGCTTCTGAACGAAAAGAGAGCGTAGGGGGAAAAAAATCCACTTTTGGCAATTTCAATATCGGACAATTTATTAACCGGCAAATCGCTAAGTACACAAAGCGTAGTTTTGCCGTTGCTACGATACAACGTTCTGCAGTCGTCGATATCAGAAATGTGGCTATCCAGCAATATGCTAAGAGTCTCATCCCTGAGAAGACTCTTGATTGGTCCAAACATGCTTATGGCAATACTCGGTCAAACATGTAGGAAACGGACACTAATGTATCTGAATTAGCGTCAGTAGGCCAACTCGTACCTACAACAGCGGAATCCCATCTTCTAACTCTACCTTCAGTACCGTTTTCTATGCCGTCTAGTGAGACATCTAACATCTTGGCCATCCAGGCAGGAACCTCGTATGCGACAATCACATTTACTTTTTCACCGGAATTGGCAGTGTCGTCGGCCTGGCCAACATAAAATGCGCTATTCAGAACGTTTCTGGCAAGTGTCGCATTGGGAGTAGAAAAAGTTGCAACTTTAGAAGATCGGAGATCAGCAAAGCTGGTATTTTGGTTTTCGACCGGAGTGGCTGCACCGCAGGATTCTGCAACCGGGTCGGTGGTTGAACTTAGGCTATCGGTAGCACTGCTGGCATTGTTGGGGCTATATTCAATATACCCATCTATATCACAATCACCAGGCCATCTACCTTTGCGATCATAGTAGGTCCACAGGAGCGACTCCAGTCCTTTTAGATCAGACTGTAGTCGTTTGCTCTTTGTGTTGTTAATCAGTTCTTGTCCCTTTAATATAGCTCCAATGATGATGCCGATTATAACCAGCACAATCGCTAATTCAATTAGGGTGAAACCCTTGTTTTTGTTTCTGTTTGATTTAAACTGCCTACTTCTCATAAACTACCCCAATACGATACATCTTAAGAAGGCTATCGGAGATATACTGAAGGGGATTTAGATGGTGCGCAGAAAGTAGTGATTTGTAAGGTTAGGATAAACCGGGTAAAAAGGGGCGACAAAAAAGATATACAAACAGTTACATATTCATCCCGATTTATTTGGTTGAATCGCAGTAGCCTCAGAATCTTCTGAGCCTTTTCTTTTCATATCGCCCCATTTGGCTTGTGACCCGATTGCCCATTGAAACAGGGCAATGGAACGCCAGATCATATTTAATTGTCGATATCCAAAATTCTCGATGATCGTCACAAAAAATAGCACGATCATATAACTTGCTTTGGGGTAAATATGAAATGAAATCTCTTCGAGCAATATGGCTATAACAGACAAAAGGACACCAAACCCGATTGCAATAAATAGAAATAGTACAAATATTTCTTTAGGAATGTAACCAAAGTAGAAACCAAGACCCATGGATACCAGTCCCATAATTTCTACGATAGGGCCCAGCCATTCAAATATCAACATATACGGAAAGGCAATCCAACCCACAGCACCGCCTCGTGGATGGAACATCAAGCTAATATTCTTGGTTAAACTTTCAGATAAACCGCGGTGCCATCTTATGCGTTGTTTTCGTAGCGTGGCCATATCTTCAGGGGCTTCAGTCCAGCAGATTGGGTCTGGAACAAAGGTGATTTTGTATTTTCTCTTTTGCTGACGGAGAATTCGGTGCATGCGAACGATCAGTTCCATGTCTTCACCGATACAATCTGTACGGTATCCGCCAACGGAGATTACTGTTTCCTTGTGAAATACACCAAAGGCGCCAGAGATAATCAAAAGCGCATTCAAGGGTGACCATCCCAGTCTCCCAAACAAAAATGCCCGCAGATATTCGGCTACTTGAAAAAGAGCGAGAATATTTTTTGGTAGCCCGGGTTTAACCAGAAAACCTTTTCGGACATCACAGCCATTGGCGATGCGTACCGTTCCGCCTGAGGCGACTGTTGTAGAGTCTTCAATAAAAGGTTGTACGATACGTTCCAAACTATTTGGCTGCAAGATAGAGTCAGCATCCACGCCACAAAACAAGGGATACCGCGCGGCATTGATGCCAGCGTTGAGCGAGTCGGCTTTACCACCATTGTCTTTATCGATAACTCGCAAATTGGGATAGATTGTAGATTGATAGATGGTCTTGATACGCTTTGTTTTGATGCGCACGCGTACAGTTTCCGGCACTGGAACCAGGGCGAAGTGAGTCATCAGGGCATCCAGTGTCTTGTCCTTCGAGCCATCATTGACAACGACGATCTCGTACTCGGGATACGTCATTTGCAAGAGAGCATTTACTGAAGTGGCGATAGTCTCTTGCTCGTTATAGGCAGGCACCAATACAGATACCGGGATTTCCAAATCGGTATACACTTTGGGCATGGCCTCTACGGTGTGGGATGGCATGTACTTGATGATACTGATCACAGAAAGTAGGTTCAGCATCAGATATCCACCGTACATACCCAGGAAGTAGAACAATGAAATCCATTGCACAACCAGGAAAACATCTGAAAGGGTGATATGGGGAAAACTCATGTTACGAGTACCTGGCTTTCTGCTAACACATGCGATAACACATCTTTCGCATAACGATCTTCCATCTGATTCTTGAGGGTCATGAGAAAATTGGTGTCTAAAAAGGGCATGCTCGCTAGGGCTTGGGCACTAC
>JAOUPJ010000477.1 GCA_029879945.1 Gammaproteobacteria bacterium | reverse complement strand
TTGATAGAGCGCTGGAAAGCAAAGACCTTAACGCATATACACACATCGTTATTTCAGACTCAGCGAGAGAGAAAAAACAAGATCGAGGCTGGCTGGGCTCAGACAATAAGTGGACAGTCACTACCATGGAAAAGTCCCTTGCCGCAGTACGCCATCAGTTGGGATACGCCTGGTTACCAAAACCACTCATTACACCGCTTATTGATCGGGGAGAAATTCGCGAGCTAAATCTTAAGACGGGATTAAGCTATACCGCAAGCATGTACCTTGTTCAGTGTGTGGAAGGGGCTTTAGGACCAGGTGCCGCACTACTTGCAGGTTTACTCAAACAACATGCGCGCTGTAATTAAACTGTAAGGCGAACGATATAAAAATCAGAAAAATATAAGCTTTCTATTCACATTAACTCACCATTCTCAGGCCATAAACTTAATGAATTCTTAAACCAAAACAATAGATCGTTTTTTTCGCTTCTGATTATTTTTTTGAAAAGACCGATAAAAAAGTTTTGTTTATCGTTTCTATCAACAAATTGATTTCATGGCTATACTGTATTCTCACTAATAACATAACTGGGATGGGTAGGCCAGTGGTTATGGGGAACACGAATGACGCAAATACGCGTTGGGGCTTTGTCGTTCGCCAACGATTATTGAATCGATTGCGCACTGCAATTCAATTTCCAATTACATGGGTAAACGGAAATCCGGGCTCTGGCAAAACTGTATTACTAAATCAACTATTGAAGGGCTTCAAAGGCAAGCACCTATTCATCGACATCGATGAAAGCCCTGAAATTACCGTGTTAGCGATACTTTCACGGTTACTTTCCCTGTGCGAAGGAGAAGAAAAAACAATTTCGCCAACGCACACCGAAGACGTCAACGACGCCTTGCGTGAAGCACGCGAAAAATTAAACAATCTGGATTTTGAAATACTCTTACTCATAGATCATCTAGATCGCCTTAATCCAGCTCAATCTCAAAACCAGCTTGCCAACTCTCTCATTAAAACTCTTCCAGCCAATATTAAAGTCATTTTTTCCAGCCGCAACGAACCCCCTCGCGAAGTGATACGCGGACTGATTCACCGCAAGATCCAACACCTAGAGGCGCAAGAGTTTTTTATTTCCGAGAGTGAACAACTCCAGATACTGGACGAGCTGGACATAGACCCAGAAAACTATAGCGAGGAAGTTAAAACCGTTCTAAAGTTGGTGCGGGGCTGGCCTGCGGGCTTTTTCTGGTTTACGGAGAAACTGAAGGAAGACCGACATTCCTTAATGAGCGTGTCACATGTTTATCGATATTTCCGCCACTATTTTTACCAGGAAGTGTATCCTCTGCTTGATAGCAAGGCATTTACACTACTTGTTCGCAGCTCCATGTTGCCTGTATTTTCTCAAGTGGATCTCATTCGGCTCAATATTATGGACGTGCAAGAGGCCGCGCACCTTTTTCGCGCTAAATTGCCATTTGTAGAAATCTTTACCACTACAGACAACACCTCATATCGAAGTATTCTACCTCTCTTTCGCAAGATTCTTTTTGAACACTTCAAGAAAGATCCCGACTACATACCATTCCAGGTGGCTTTGGGAAAGGCAGGAGATATCAATACCTCGCGACATGAATTCGAAGCCGCATTGGAGTGTTACTCACTTTTTGGAAACTGGCACAAAGCGACTCAACTGGCAAGCAAATTGAGTTACGAAAATCTAGCCGCCGCTCAATATCATAACACTCAAACAATTCTTTCTCACATCACGGAAGAAGAGCTTTCATCCAACGCGGAGTTGCTCTATCTAAAGGGAAAATCGCTTTTAGATTCCTCTTTTGAAAAAGCGCTGGAGTGTTTTCAGCGAGGGATAAACCGCGCAAGAGAAAGCGGGAACAATCGAAACTTGGCGCTGAATATACTGGGCACTATTGAGTATCATTTATTACGCATGGATAGCCTGGAGCCAGTTTTAGCTAACCTTGAAAAACTTTCCGATCTAAAACCGGAAGTGCATGATCTGCTTCGCACGGAATATCAAGACAGCGCAACC
>JAOUPJ010000178.1 GCA_029879945.1 Gammaproteobacteria bacterium | reverse complement strand
GCATTGGCATCTGCGGGGACGTATACCTTTTCGGGTGGCACGAACCCAACCGATACAACTAATGGGGTAACGGGGACACTATCCGCTGCATCCATGAGCGTAGATTTTTCCAGCAACTTAGTGACCAGCTTGAGCTTTCAAATAACAGCCGCTGAAACTTGGGATTCTGTGCTCACGAGCCCCGCGTCTATCAACTCCGATGGTAGTTTTACCGGAACATTAACAACTGACATCAATGATAGTGGTGTCATCACCACAGGTAGCGGAGCGGTAGCCGGTGGTTTCTCTGGCACGCTGGATTCGATGGGCGTACCTTCCGGTGCCTACTTCGGCTATAACGTTACAGGCACTTCTTCGTTTACGGGTACAAACACCACGCGAGATTGGCAAGGCGCTGTAGCCTTAACTCGACAATAATATTTTAATAAGGGCAGGGACGCTCCTCAAACCAGGTTTCAACCTGGTTTTTTTGTGCGGTTTGGGTTAGAGGAGTAGTATATGCGCTCGATAATAAATGTGATTCTCAGCGGGACATTTCTGGTCTATTCGGCCATGTCTTTCGCCGACGGACATCATCTCACATTGGACCATGTAATCGTGAGTTCAACGCACCAGGCGCAGGGCACTGAGGTCACTTTCGAGTTTACAATCAAAAACGAAACTGCAGACTCCTACCATGGTCTGACACTCACCTCCACCGATCAAAGCTTTCTGGGCGCCGCTACTCTTTCTGATCAAGAAATGAGAGTTAACTATTTACCTCCCTACGGGAATAAAGGTTTCGTGTGGACCATCAACAGCCCACTGTCCGATGTATTTTTTAGCGAAGCCAAGGTTTTCACTTTCCTCGCCACCGCAAAAACGGAGGCGGGAAAGGTGGTAGCCATACCCCTTGTCAGTAGTCCAGCGCGAGGAGGTGTAAAATGATTAGTGTAATGAAAGCCTCGCAACTGTTCACAAGCATCACTATTGTGCTTTCGTTGACTGTCGCTCACACACAAGCTGCCGAGACTTTTCTAATTACCAAAGGGACTGATGGGTTGGCGTCTAACAGCTCCAGTACCACACCTTCCATCAACGGAGACGGAAGCAAGATTGTATTCGCTTCTGGTGCCAGTAATTTGATTGCTCCCACACCTCAGGGCAGTAGCAATATCTACCTATATGATGCGAACGATACCAGCATCAATAAAATACGTCTCATTAGTAAATCGATGATTGATGGTAAATCGGGTAACAACTTCAGTCGGCAACCTTCTATCGACAGCACGGGACGTTATATCACTTTTCAATCGTCGGCAAACAATCTTGTTCCCAACGATACATCACTAACCGACATTTTTCTTTATGATCTACAAACAGATGAGCTTGTTAATATAAGCTATGGTGGGAACAATAATAGCTGGAACCCACAAGTAAGCGGTAATGGCGCATACGTTATTTTTGAATCCTTAGCGACAAATTTGGTAAGCGGTGATACCAATGGTAAAACCGACGTTTTTGCCTACGATATTGCAAATCGTGCGTTGAAAAACATTACCAAGCAGGGCGTCAATGAAAGTTTTCTAACTAGCATCAGTTACAATGGTCAGTTTATAACATTTACATCCTTGGCATCTGAGTTTGTCAGTGTCGACAAAAATCCTAGTTATGACATCTTCATTTATGATCAAGTGGCAAACACCTACGAAATAGTCAATATTGATGAAAACGGCAATCAAGATTTTGGCCTCAGTCTTTCTCCAGACGTAAGCCGCGATGGTCGCTTCGTCACGTTTTTGTCATATTCAAACACCCTGGTTCAGGGTGACACAAACGGATTAGTGGACGTTTATTTGCGCGATCGAAAGAATAACACCACGACTCGCGTTACTAAAAACCTGATCACTAACGCTGAAAGCGACAGTCCCACATTCCGTCCACAGATTTCGGATGATGGACGATTTATTGTATATATGTCTCGTGCAACCACTCTTGTCGCGGGAAATCCAGACGGAAAGGCCCAAGTATTCGTCTTTGACAGGCTCCTGAAAACCACGGAAATAGCCAGTGTCAAGCTAGATGGGACGCCCAGCACCGGTGATGTAGAATATTTCACAAGCCTGAACTCCGATGGCTCCATGATCGCGTTCTCCAGTAACGCCACTGATTTGGTCACCAATGTAGGAAATAGCCTGGTCGACATATATTTACGTGTTCGTGATCCCATACTGGATCTGACACCAAATGCCGTTGCGGGTGCGGACCAAGTATTACAGTGTTCAGCAGGGGGAGCTACTGTATCTTTAAATGGCTCGGCTTCTTCAGATCCTGAAGAACAGGAGCTGAGCTATCAATGGACTAATTCAACTACCGTGGTCACTGGTAAATTTGCCCAAATGGATCTGCCGGTTGGAACCCATACGATCGAGCTACGCGTTACAGATCCAAAAGGAAATAGCGCGACGGATACCCTTGTTGTGCAAGTCAATGATTCCGTCGCACCGAGCTTACAAGTCAATGAACTGAGTGTGACGCTGGAAGCACAACGGGTGGAAGGTGCGCTTTACACACCTAGCTACACCACCAGCGATAACTGTAGTAAAGTTTCCGTCCTGGTCAACCCAACACCTAATTACTATCCTTTAGGAAAAACAGTGGTCACACTGTCTGCTCAGGATCAAAGCGGAAATCTGAGCACAGGAACAATTGACGTCGTGGTTCGTGATACCACTAAACCCGTCTTGACGATTCCAGCAGATATCATTGAAGAGGCCAAAGCGAAAAAAACGATGGTCACTTTGGGTAAAGCCACAGCAACTGACATTTTCCCTGTAACAGTCAGCAATGATGCTCCTGTCACCGGTTTTGGACTAGGTGAGACTCTGGTTAATTGGAGTGCAGTAGACAGCAACAATAACAAGGCGGTTGCCACTCAGCGTGTTACCATCCGGGACACCCTGGCTCCTGTAATTAATGCCGGGCCAGATATCACACTCGAAGCGACTGTAAAAGAAGGTGCGAGCTATAGCTTTAACTACACCCTCAGCGATCAATGTGATTGCGGCACCGTTGAAGTTGTGGCCAACCCGATTTTTAACTACTATCCTTTAGGCACAACCACTGTAACGTTAACTGCGAAAGACATTAGCGGAAACGAATCTGCAGACACGGTCAATATCACGGTGGTAGACACGACGCTTCCTACCATCGCTGCACCGGATGACATACTAGCTGAGGCGCAGGGCAAGCTTACTTCAGTCGATTTGGGCACCGCCAAAACCTCTGATATTTTCGATGTTACTGTCTTAAACAATGCGCCCACTGCCTTCCCACTGGGTAAAACGATAGTAGAGTGGTTAGCAAAAGACGCCAACGGAAATATTGCGACTGATACTCAAGTAATTACGGTAAAGGACAGCACCGCACCATTAATTGATGGGCCGGCGGATTTGATTGTGGAGGCCTCAGACAAGTATACGATCACCACGCTTACCCCACCCAAAGTCACCGAGTTGTTCGGGGTAACGATAGTAAATGATGCGCCTGTGTCAGGATTTCCCCTAGGCGATACCATCGTAACCTGGACAGCCACCGATGAGAGCGGCAATATTGGCACTGCCAAACAGTTAGTCCGAGTTGTTGATACTACCAGCCCGGTTATTGCCGCTTCTAAAGATGTGTTGGTGGAAGCAAGCGATATACTAACGCCTATTTCTTTACCTGCTGTAAGCGCCTCTGACCTTTTTCTTAGCAGTGTTACAAGTAACGCCCCTTCAAGCTATGCACTCGGCACAACTATTGTTGTCTGGACAGCCATAGATAGCAGTGGCAACAAGACCACAGCGAATCAAAACGTGATTGTTCGCGATACTACTGCGCCCGTCCTTTCTTTACCACAAGATCTAGTGGTAGAGGCTAGCGCGAATCTAACTCCTATCGTAGTGGGTGGCGCGACCGCAAGCGATATCTTTACACCGGTTTCTTTGAGTCATAACGCACCGGCCGCTTTCCCCTTGGGAGTGACCCAAGTGACGTGGACTGCAACAGATACCAGCGGCAACGTGAGCACAGGTATCCAGAAGGTAACGGTTATCGATACCACTGCGCCCGTCCTTTCTTTACCGCAAGATCTTGTGGTAGAGGCAAGCGCCGCCCTAACACCAGTGCTACTGGCTGACGCAACTGCCAGTGATATATTCACACCGGTTTCTTTGAGTCATAACGCACCGGCCGCTTTCCCCTTGGGAGTGACCCAAGTGACTTGGACTGCGATAGACGCCAACGGCAACACCAGCACAGGCATCCAGAAGGTAACGGTTATCGATACCACCGCACCGAGCTTTGTTTTAAGTCTGGAGCGCATTAAACATTGGCCTCCCCATCACAAAATGGTTCACGTGGCGACCTTGAAGCAGCTTTCAGACTATGTGGACAGCGCCCCTGTTGTTGACATCACCGTTGTTTCAAACTCGAATCATAAGCGTCGTCATAAAAAAGATGACGAGCTTTGGGAAGTGGTGAAAAGTGGCAACGAATGGAAGGTTTATGTCCGAATTCACAAGCGTATCAAGGACAAGAACGACCTCATCTATACAATTACCGCTAATGTGAAAGACTTCTCAGGAAACGCTAACACACAAACTGTTGACGTGAGAGTTGGCCACGATAAGCATCATGAAAAGAAAGAACACCACAACAAAAAGGAAAACAAGAAAAACCATAAGCATGGTGAATAAATTCGCATAGATATACCCTCCCTCTCCAGGCCCTTGATATAAGGGCCTTTTTTATTTAAAAGTCGGTCAACTTTCTCAAGTTTCATTGTGCAACGCCTATATAGAAGGATGAATTCTCGAGAAATTAGGATAGACAGTAGTGATCGAGTGGAAAAAACACCTAGGTAGAAGTGCTATTGGATTGATTCTATCCCTGATTTTTTTGCTTTATGCATTGGGTTACGTCCGCCTGCCTGTCATGCACAATCTGGAAAATCTGTTCTATGATTTTCGCCTCAACCACACCGTATCCAATTCATTCGACAACCGCATTGTTATTGTAGACATAGACGAGAAAAGCCTTAAAAAGGAAGGGCACTGGCCATGGGGGCGTGACCGACTCTCTCTTTTAGTGGACAACCTATTTCGAAAATACAATGTATCCCTTGTGGCATTTGATGTGCTGTTTGCTGAACCAGACAAAACCAGCGGACTGGATGTACTCAACACCATGGCAAATGGCCCTTTAAAAACAAACAAACAATTTGTAAAGGAGTTTAATCGAATACGTCCTAAACTAGAGAAGGACAAGTTCTTTGCCGACACACTTAAAAACCGTCCCGTCATATTTGGTTATTACTTTAAGAACGAGACTAGCCACGGTGACTCCAAAGCAAGTCTCGGTCAACTCCCACCCCCAATAAATCGGTTAGATGATTTGCACTTACATATTCCTTTTGTTCAAGCGACTGGATATGGTGCACCTCTCCCTATTTTAATGTCGGCGACTCAATTGGGTGGATTTATTGATATGCCGCTGGTCGATACCGACGGCATCATTCGAAAAGTTCCGCTAGTTCAAAAATTCAACGGAGAACTTTATGCATCTTTAAGCCTATCGATTTTACAAGCCCTTTTAGGGAATCCCCCAGTAGAACTAAAAACTGGTGGCGATTACGAGGAACAAGAATTAAATTTGGGGTTAGAATACATTTCCACTGGCGGCTTCGATATTCCTGTTGATGAACAGGGTACCGCTATTATCCCCTATCGCGGGCGCTTCCCTTCCTTTCCATATGTATCCGCAGTGGACGTTATAGAGGAACGGGAAGAACTCAAAACGCTGGAAAACACCGTTGTCATAATAGGTACCACTGCAGCGGGCCTACTTGATTTGAGATCCACCCCAATGCAGAACTTCTACCCCGGAGTAGAGGTCCATGCGAATATGCTTTCAGGTATGTTGGACCAGACCGTTAAGCACAAACCCGGTTTTGTACATGGAATCGAATTTTTACTACTACTAATTATTGCGATTCTTATGAGCGTAGTTTACCCCAGACTTCGTCTAGCCATTGTGATAGTTCTCACCGTTTTTCTTGTTACCGCGATTTTTTCGCTAAATTTCTACGCTTGGCGTTACTTGAATATTGATTTACCAATCGTATCGCAAGCGATTATGATTACAATTATGTTTAGCTATCATCTAGCCTATGAATTCTTTGTCGAAAATCGTAGTAAAAGGCAAATCACACGCCTGTTTGGACAATATGTTCCAGCCACGCTCGTGGAAGAAATGAGTCAGAACCCGCAGGATTTTGCCGTAGACGGTGGTACGCGGGAAATGAGTGTCATGTTTACCGATATACGTAGATTTACCAATCTCGCAGAAAAAATGCCGCCCCAACAACTTACTCAATTGATGAATATGTATTTTACAGAAATGACAAAAGTGATACATTCCCATCGCGGCACAATAGATAAGTATATCGGTGACTGCATCATGGCGTTCTGGGGTGCTCCTCTCAACGATGAAAAGCACGCACAACATGCCTTGGATAGCGCCATGATGATGGTTTCGTTGCTACCCGACCTGAACAAGCGCTTTGAGAAAATCGGTTTGCCTAGCCTAGAAATTGGGGTAGGTATAAACTCTGGCATGATGCATGTTGGTAACATGGGGTCTGAGTTTCGTATGGCCTATACTGTGCTGGGAGATGAAGTCAATCTCTCTTCCAGACTTGAGAGCCTAACTAAGCGTTACAATGTTCCCATTATTGTTTCTGAGTCCACAGCCAGCAGCTACTCTGATCTAATCTACCGTGAATTGGACCTAGTCAGAGTACTCGGTAAAGACACTCCTGTACGAATTTTTCAACCATTAGGAAAACCTGAGGAATTGAGCCCTAAGGAAAATGAGGAGTTAGAGATGTATAGGCATGCCCTCACCTGCTACAGACAGAGACAGTGGGGAAAAGCCAAGGACCTGTTTCTTGCCCTCATCAAACTTAGTTCTGGTCCAATTCTTTATCAGGAGTATATTGGCCGAATCGTACAACTCGAAAAAAATCCTCCCGACAACTCTTGGGATGGTGTATACAAATTGAAAGGAAAATAGTGTGGTATAATCCCCCTATGCGCCCAACACAAAATTTTAAGTTGTTGCAAACCCTCTACACTCTGATCGCGGTGTTTCTAATCTTTCCCCGTGCCTATGCTTTGAACCTAGAACAAGAAGAAATCGTAATCGATCCTGTTGATAACTATTTGGAGTATATCATTGGAGCGTCTCTGAGCGCTCCCCACGGGTTTGGGCTAGAAGGTGAGTTGTCTTTCTACAATGAAGAAGAGTGGCACCCTAGCCTACGAATTACCGCTGCCACAAGTATTTTACTCACTTCTTTTGCTTTGAATTTTGGTTATTCTATACCCACCGAAAAATATGTTCACACACTCAGCCTAGGAGCAGTGCAATTAAGAGATCGAGTCAATGGAGTAAGAAACGACTATAACGGTCTTCGCCTTGAG
>JAOUPJ010000158.1 GCA_029879945.1 Gammaproteobacteria bacterium | reverse complement strand
TTTCTTTGTATTCTTGGGCACTGTGCCCGCGTTTCATCAAACCAAGTATCCTGTCTGAGCCACTTTGTACTGGTAAATGCAAATGAGCGGCCAGTTCGGGGATTTCTGCAAAGGCCTGTATGAGATAGTCATTCATTTCAACGGGGTGGGAAGTGGTAAAGCGTATTCGGTCTATCCCTTCTACCGCTGCCACATAGGAAATCAATTCAGCCAGATCGGCCTTGCCACCGTCGTGGGTTTGCCCACGGTACGCATTCACGTTCTGCCCGAGCAAATTGATTTCGCGCACGCCCTGGTCTGCCAGCTTGGCCACTTCCACGATCACGTCATCAAAAGGCCTGCTGACCTCCTCGCCACGGGTATAGGGGACGACGCAAAAGGTACAATACTTACTGCAACCCTCCATCACTGAGACAAAGGCTGTAGGGCCTTCTGCTCTGGGCTCAGGTAAGGCATCAAATTTCTCAATCTCGGGGAAAGAAATATCCAGAACCGGGCTTCGATCGGCACGATAACGACTGATCATGTCCGGCAGTCGGTGTAAGGTCTGTGGCCCAAAGATCACGTCCACAAAGGGCGCACGCTCACGCAGGGCAGCCCCTTCCTGGCTGGCCACGCAGCCGCCCACGCCAATAACGATCTCCGGTCTCTTTTCTTTGAGCTCGCGCCAACGACCCAGTTGGGAAAAGACCTTTTCTTGTGCCTTCTCCCGTATGGAGCAGGTATTTAAAAGGAGAATATCCGCCTGGGACTCGTCCGTCGTAGCCGTCACATCCAAGCGACTGGCCAATACGTCTGCAATCTTTGCAGAATCGTATTCATTCATCTGACAGCCGTGTGTTTTTATAAATACCTTAGACTTCATCTCGCCTCGTTGGGACCTCTACTTCTAATATGATACACTCTGATTGTACGGGACTCCAGCCAGGAATTCCTTATTAAATTCATATTTTTCAATGAGTTACATAGTGATCAAGCAAATCAAATCATTTTTCGATCAAAATTTGGCACAAATTGGCACCAACGCCACCGATGCCAGCGATGAACACCGACTCCATTTGGCCACTGCGGCCCTGCTTATTGAAATGATGAAAGTAGATGATGAACTGGATGAGCGCGAGCATGCGACCATACTGCAGGGCCTGCAATCCAAGTTTGGACTGGGTTCAGCCGAAACCCAGGAAATCCTCAGACTCGCGGAAATCGAAGCCGCTGAGGCCACCGATTACTTTCAGTTCACATCCATGATCAACAAACATTTTACTGCCGATCAACGGGCCAAATTGGTGGAGTACCTGTGGACCATTGCCTTTGCTGACGGTGTCGCCGATGCCCATGAAGAACACCTGGTGCGAAGAATCGCAGACCTGATCTATGTTCCTCATTCGGAGTTCATCGCCGCCAAGCAAAGGGCGCAGAAACTAACATAGACAGGCCAAAATTTCTATCCCCACCGTTTCCCTCCCTGCGTTTCTGTCGTACACTGACTACATCCTTTTACTCACTGGGGGTATGTTATGACTTGGTTGATTGCGTTACTGGCTGCGGCAATTGGAGGCGGAGCAGGTTTCTATTTTGGCCAGCAAAAGTCCTCCTCCAGAAAAGAACTGGACACGTTACGTGAAGAACTGGAAGCCACCAAAAAAGACCATAGCCAATATCGCCAGGATGTGAGTCAGCACTTCGAAAAAACCTCTGAGCTCTTCACCCAGATGACCCAGGACTACCGTTCCATCTACGAGCATCTGGCAACGGGGGCGCAGGCCCTATGCTTTAACGGAGAAAGACCCAAGCAAGTCGAATTTCCTGAAAGACCGTTGTTTGAGTCCAGCGGGCATAGCGCTACACCCGAATCGAAAGAGACGACCCAGGCCGAAATAACCCCTTCAGAGCCAGAAGCGCCCCGGCCCTCTACTCCACAAGCCAAGAACACGGCTAGCGAGGAGAAAAAACAGACCACACACGGACCCAAACCCACCGCTGCAGAACTGGATGCACAAAAAAAGAAGCAATTGGAAGAAGAAGACGAGCACGTACTGCTGTAACACTTAGCAGTAGAACTTGGCACTCGTTTTCACAAAACCCTCGTAACTCGCTGACAGCAAAATGATTCCAGCCTTATCCACAGAAGCTGTGGATAACTCTGTGTATGAAATTGTGGAAAAGCCCTCATTGGAGCGTCATTCGTGATCCCTGCTTAAATTGAACAAGTTTTAAACTTATTGTAAGCATGTGATTTTATTGAATTTAATATATTTTTCGTTTTTTTACAGAAAGGGGGGCAGGGTATGATTATAGCTGTTGACAAATCCTCTGTTTTTCCTGCTTTTTCACGCCATCCGTGTCGACATCCGACTAAAACATCCTTGTTTTACAACAAAATGCTCTGCCCAACTAGGCGACAAACTTGGATATGGCGTTCAGGATTCGCTCGCGTGTAAACGGTTTGAGCAACCAGCCGGTCGCGCCCATGGTTTTGGCTTGATCTTTCTTCTCTTTCTGGCTCTCTGTGGTCAACATGATGATGGGCACATTAGCGTATTTGTCTAAGCGCCGCACGCGAGAGACAAAGCTGATTCCATTCATATTAGGCATATTGATATCGCAAAAAATCAGATCAAACTCTTCTTTTGCAGTCATTCTGAAAGCCTCAACACCGTCTTTGGCGGTCTTTACCTCGTGACCTTGTTCCGTGAGTATGGTGGTAATCATCTCACGTATAACCTGCGAATCGTCCACCGACAGTATCTTAGCCATTTAAAAAAACCTCTTTTTACTCCTGTTATGTAGGGCATATCGGATACTTTTTACAAGGTTTTAGAAATCTTTTAGCAGACCCGCATAAATTTTTTTTATCCACAAGATGGCTTACTAAACATTAATTAATACATGAGCTTATGATAAGATTTCAAAACTGTGTCACACCTTAATATTTAAAATGACTCTTAGATCTTTGCTACTACACTTAGAAAGGACCCAGAACATTTCTCTACTGGATATAAATGGGAATATTCACACCAGCTCATTCCTGGAGGAAATCATCAATTCCATAAGCAACGGATGCAACTGCCAGTCGCTGGACTGTACCGTCGCCCGCGAGCAGGTTGTCAATTCACTGGGGCCCAAACGCTTAGAACTCATGGCAGACGATGCCCCCGTAGACCAGTTCCGACAAATTGAGTCCCTGGTCGTGGCCATCGATGAGGCCTTCAACACCGAGGCACTGGCAAGCCGGTCAAAATGATGACATGAGATCCTGGACCACCGTTGAAAACCTGATTTCCAGTAGCACAGACCAGCCCTTCAAGGCCAGGCATGTCAAATCGGTAGGTGGCGGCAGTATTAATGACTCTTACTTACTGAGCAGCGATTCCTTTCAGGTATTCGTGAAAGTCAATCGCCGCGAATGCTACGATATGTTTGCCGCCGAAGCAGAAGGTCTTGCCGAGCTGGCCCAGGCTAGCGCCATTCGAGTTCCTAAAATCATCGGCTATGATGCGGATCGACAAAGTGCATTCATCGCCATGGAATACATACCCATGGGGGCTGGCAATACGAACTCGGCAATCAGGCTCGGCGAATCCCTGGCACAACTACATCAAAATACCTCCAATCGTTTTGGCTGGTATCGCGATAACACCATCGGCTCCACCCCGCAGATCAACAAACAGAATACTGATTGGGTAGATTTCTACGCAGAAAACCGCTTGAAATACCAATATGGACTGGCTCTGAAAAATGGTTTCGGTTCCACACTGAGCCGTATCGAAGTCTTGTTGGAAGAATTACATCAGTTCTTTACGGATTACGAACCCGCCCCCTCTCTCCTGCACGGTGACTTGTGGTCAGGAAATTATGGATATGACGCGACAGCAAATCCGGTGCTTTTTGATCCTGCGGTCTATTATGGTGACCGTGAGGCCGACATCGCCATGACCGAGCTATTCGGCGGTTTTTCCAAAGATTTTTACGCGGCGTATAACGACTTTTCTCCCCTAGATAACGGTTATCGTGTCAGAAAAACACTCTACAACCTGTATCATATACTCAATCATCTGAATCTTTTTGGCAGCTCCTATCTTAGCCAGTCAAAAAATATGATAGACAGCCTTTGCAGTGAGCTAGTCTAAAAAATGTTTACTCCAGTCCACAGATGTAATCCCATTGATCTTTGCTCACTGGATTGATAGAGAGCCGATTGCCCTTTCTTAAAAGCGCGAGGTCAGACAAGACCTGCGCATGTTCCCGCAGCTCGTTCAAACTGATAGTGCGTTTAAATTTCTTTTTATATTTCACATCCACCATAAACCATCGTGGATTTTCCTCGTTGCTTTTCGGATCATAATATTTAGACTCTGGATCCCAGGATGTGTGATCAGGATACCCTTCGCGTACTACTTCTGCAATGCCCACAATACCGGGCACATCACAGTTTGAGTGATAAAAAAAGATTTGATCTCCCTTTTTCATATCGTCACGCATCATATTTCGCGCCTGATAATTTCGAACGCCATCCCACGGTTCGGTTTGATCTTTTCTACTCTTCAAATCATCTATGCCGAAGACATCCGGCTCCGACTTCATCAGCCAATAATTCACAACAACTCCTGTTATCAGACTTTGATTACCCTGCTCGGTGTCACGAGATATTGCATAGGTATATCCCACGGATCACTAGGCAGGCTATCCACTTGCTGAAAGTCATAGGCCAGGCCTACCAATAAGGGTTTTTTCCAAATTCTTCGCGTGCGCAAAAACGCCAGAGTTCTATCGTAATAACCACCTCCCATACCCAAACGATTTCCTTTTTTATCAAACGCAACCAGAGGGATGAAGATGGCATCCAGATTTCCCGCGTAACGTAACTGGGCTAAAGCGCATTGCGGCTCTGGAATACCAAATTTATTTTCTGTCAACCGACAGTTTTTCATATAAGGCGCGAAACGCATATGAAAGCGGAAGCTGCGATGCAGCGCAGGCAAATAGACTTTATTTCCCGCCAACAAGCCGTAGTCGCGTGCGTAAGCAGGGTCTAACTCCCCATCGTTGGCGAGATAAAAGGCCATGGAGTTAAATCGTAGGTAGGCAAGATTTCGTTTTAGCTGTTGCCACAAGCCTATTGAGGCATCGGCCCGTTCTTGCTCTGTTAAGGAGAGACGCTTTTGTCGAATTTCTCGACGTAGGGAGGCCTTGTTATCACTCATCAGTTTGAAAAGCAGTTAGCTCTAAGCTGCAGAAATTGAAGTGGCGTCCTCCACCGTAAAACACGGACCCTGTTCTCCTTGAACCCATGGGTTCAAGTGGGAGCGGCGACCAGTGCATTAGGCTTTCCGGACTAGCGGACATGCTCACAACACCAGAATTTTGCCCCCAGGTATTTTATATCGGCTCAAGAATATACCAGGGCACGCAGGAACAGTAGAGAACGCCGAAAACTAAACTTGTAATTGCGAATTACTTTCCAGCGCCGATTCCACGCGCTGCCGTAACTCACTCACTTTGTTGCGAACCACCTCTGAGCGTTGATGCTCACCTAGATGAAGCTGTAAAAACTCATGGGCCAGATTCAAGGCCGCCATAACGGCTACCCGCTCCGTGCCGATTATTTTACCGCTGTCGCGAATTTTACTCATCCTTTCGTTGAGAAATTTTGCAGAAGCGAGGAGTCCATCACGCTCTTGCGGCAAACAGGCAACTCGGTAATCCTTACCCAGTATATTCACAGTAATCGCAATGGTTTCTGGCATATCAGGCTTCGTGTTCCATTTCCTTCAAACGAGTGATGATGGTTTCCACTCGATTCCGCGCCAGCTCATTGCGATCCACTAAATCCGCTCTTTCGGCCAACAAGATAGACTCACGTGCGCGTAAACCCTTATTTTCCTCGCGTAAGCGATTGCACAGCTCAACTAACTGGTCAATCCTACGCTCCAGATCGTCTACGCCCAATGACTTCAGTGTCTGTTCGCCTTGCTGACTCAAAACTCTCCCCTTGTGTTCACAATATAAATAGCTCCCTTCGTCCGGTCAACGAGTTTTCCACCAGGAATCATTTATATTACTGATACTGAATAAAATTTAATTGTTTTGACCTGTGTTTAGGTTAGGATATGCCAATCAGATCACACAAAATCCATTAACGAATAAATGATACCTCCCAGTGAAACCTCCGTGATTCACGGTAAAACCCAGCGTGGAAAACCATGTAAAATCGTGGATAATACCGCCAGCGTTTGCCGTGAAGAATTGGAACGACTTTTGATAACTCTAATCGAAGAGGACAGCTTCGGCCTGAAGGGGATAAGTGACGGGGAAGGTCGTATCAATCTTGATAAGCCCGAATTGGCCCACATTCAGATCGGTGAAAAACTGTACAAATTGTTATTGTATCGCTACGAGGCCCACATCGAGAAATTTTAATGAGCAGTCTTAACCTTCCTAGTTTTGAATCGGTAGACCATGCTTTGAGTCAGATCAACGCCGCCGCCGAGACCGCAGAGGCCCACGGAATACTGTGTGGCATGGTCTGCGCGATGGGGCGAGGAGACCTGAATATGTGGCTCAGCCATGTGTTAGGCGATCACGACCCACGTGCCCTTGGGGTCGGTGGTGCCCAAAAATTGTTAATGGATCTCTACGACGCCACCATAGAGCAGCTCACGGGTGGCAATATGAATCTGTCGTTGTTTCTACGCAACGATGAAGAACACCTCTCTGATCGCGTCATTGATCTAAGTGACTGGTGCCAGGGCTTTCTCTATGGCCTGGGTGTTTCCGGTGAAGAAGACTACGAACAATTTCCGAACTCTACCCAAGAAGTCATCCAGGATATTGTGGATATCTGTAACGCAGCCTATGAGTCAAACGAGTCCATGGAAGAAAACGAATCGGCCTATACCGAAGTGGTGGAATATATACGAGTCGGTGTGTTGTTGATTTATTCCGAGTTAAATTCGGAAAACGGGCAAAGCAAACCTGTGACACTCCACTAATATGAAAATATCAGAATTCGCATCGCGGCGTAAAAAGCTCTTCAGCGCCATGAAAGACAATAGCGTTGCCATTCTGGCAACCAATAAGCACCCTGTGCGAAACAATGATGCGGAATATCCCTTTCGTACAGACAGCAGCTTTTACTATCTCACCGGTCTGGACGAACCAGACTCCATCGCTGTTTTTAGTAAGAAAGGCAAAAAAACCGAGTTCACCGTGTTTTGCAGACCCAGAAATCCAGATCAAGAAATCTGGACAGGTCGCCGTTTGGGAACAGAGGGCGTCGTTTCCAAACTAAAGGCCAACAAGGCCTACAAGATAGACGAGTTTGTGGGCAAGTTGCCCGAGCTCCTAGTCGGTTCAGTAGAGCTGTATCTTTCCTTGGGACGGGACTGCGAGAGCAACCGACGGGTAATGATGACACTCTCCAAGCTCAAACAACGGGCCCGTTCCGGGACGCAAACACCCCAGCGTATCCATGATCTGGATCAGATCGTTAACGAAATGCGCCTGATCAAGTCCCCGGCCGAACAAAACGTCATGCGCAAGGCAGCTAAAATCGCTGCCAAAGGCCATATCGCGGCCATGCAGGCCTGCAAACCAGGTATGAAAGAATTTGAAGTGCAGGCCCCCCTGGAGCAAGTCTTCCGTGAAAATGGCTGTGAATGCGCGTATACCAGTATTGTGGGCGGAGGTGAAAACGCCTGCATACTTCACTACGTGGAAAACAAGGCCAGGCTCAACAATAATGAGCTGCTGCTCATTGATGCCGGTGCCGAGTTGGACTACTACGCCTCTGATATCACCCGCACCTTTCCCACGAATGGAAAATTTAACGCCGCGCAAAAAGAGATCTATGAACTGGTCTTACGCGCCCAACTGGCAGCGATACGAAACGCCAAGCCCGGTAAACGTTGGGACGCCCCACACAAGGCGGCGGTGCGCGTGCTCACCGAAGGGCTGGTGGCCCTGAAGCTACTCAAAGGCAAGGTGGCAGATCTCATTAAAAACGAAGAATATCGCCGCTTCTATATGCATAACACCGGGCACTGGCTAGGTATGGACGTGCACGACGTGGGCAACTACAAACCCGATGGCAAGTGGCGTGTGTTCAAACCTGGCATGGTCCTAACCGTAGAGCCGGGGCTCTATATCCCGGCCAAAAGCAAGGGCGTGCCCAAGCGTTACTGGGATATTGGGGTACGAATCGAAGACGATGTATTGATTACCCGCACCGGCAACGAGATTCTGAGCAAAGATGTACCAAAAAGCGTCGCCGAAATAGAGGCTCTCATGGCACAATAGGGCCCATGAGCACGCACTACGACAAAGACATACTCATCATAGGCGGCGGCATGGTGGGTGCCAGTATGGCCTGCGCCCTAGCCGAGCAAGGCCTGAATATCGCTGTTGTAGAG
>JAOUPJ010000157.1 GCA_029879945.1 Gammaproteobacteria bacterium | reverse complement strand
AATTTCAGATTTTGAAAAGCGGGTGCTTTCGCTGCCAACATCCACTTCCACCACGCTCACGCCTTCGACACAAAAATCGGCGCGATGAATGACATCGCCCTGCGCATCCATCACAAACGAAGCGCCATCGAATACGAGTTCATCCTGACCGCCCACCAGATTCACATACACCACCGGCAAGCCCGTTTCCTGAACGCGCTTTCTCACTGTGTTTTCGCGGGATTCTATTTTCCCCAAGTGAAAAGGCGAGGCATTGAGATTCAAAATGACTTGCGCCCCTTTGTCGGCGCATTGGCGAGCAGGCGTTGGCACCCAAATGTCTTCGCAGATGGTGATACCCAGCTTCACACCCTTCACCTCTACTACCGTGGCATCGGGCCCTGCGTGGAAATAGCGTTGTTCATCAAACACGCTGTAATTGGGCAGGACTTGCTTGTGCGCTACCGCCAGTTCCTGACCGTTGAACACGACGCTGGCCGCGTTATAGATTTTGTTTTGTTCTTGCCAGGGCAGGCCAAAGACCAGATGAATTCCTGTGGCTTCCTTCAGGATTCGTTGATAGGCCTTTTCCGTATGCGCAATAAAGCTGGGCCGGAGTAGCAGGTCTTCGGGTGGATAGCCCGTGAGCGTCAGTTCAGGAAAAAGGATGAGATCGGCACTGAGCTCGTCCCTTGCCTTTATCGACGCTCGAATAATCTTGTCGGCATTGCCTTCCAGGTCTCCGACCATGAAATCCAGTTGTGCGAGGGCGATTCGTAGCGTGGTCTGACTCATAACTAGCCTTTAAAATATTCCCACATGCGCTGCCCTAATTCAGTGAAGGAGCGCACCACCATCACGTCTGCCTTTTCCAACGCCGAGAACTTGGTTTTCGCCGAACCCTGGCCTCGTCTAACAATGGCACCGGAGTGCCCCATTTGTCTTTCATGGGGTGCGGCCATTCCCGCCACATAGGCAACCACCGGTTTGCGAATCTTTTTCTTGATAAACTCCGCGGCGCGTTCTTCGGCATAGCCGCCGATCTCACCCACCATGATCATGCCCTTGGTTTTGCGATCTTCTTCAAACATGCGCAGGCATTCTATGAAATCGAAACCATGTACCGGATCACCACCGATTCCGATACACGTGGTCTGACCCAAACCCATATTGGTGGTTTGTAATACCGCTTCGTAAGTGAGAGTGCCTGCGCGGGAAACGATGCCTATCGTTCCAGGCATATGGATCTCCGCTGGCATGATGCCAATTTTGGATTCACCTGGCGTGATGATGCCTGGACCGTTAGGCCCTATCAGTTTTGCGCCGTAAAAGCGTAACACCGCCTTCACTCTAAGCATATCGTGTACGGGGATACCTTCGGTGATACAGACGATGAGTTTGATTCCGGACTCTGCAGCCTCAATAATGGATTCAGCCGCAAACGGCGCGGGTACAAAAATGACCGAGGCATCCACTTCCTGGCCATCTACGGCCTCGCGTACCGTGTCATACACTGGCACGCCCTCATAGACCTCGCCCCCGCGACCCGGTGTTACACCGGCAATAATCTGGGTGCCGTATTCCAGCATACGCATGGTATGGAAACCGCCCTGCTTGCCAGTGATCCCCTGGCATATAACTCGGGTCTTTTTGTTGATGAGGATAGGCATCTAGCGTTTATCTCTCACTAGGGCGACCACGCTCTCTGCCGCCTGGTTTAGATCACTAATACATTGTATAGGCAGACCACTGGAGCGAATGATTTCGATGCCTTCTTCGGCATGGTTACCGGCAAAACGTACCACGATGGGCACTTTGACTCCCAGTTCCCGGGCCGCTTCCACCAGGCCATTGGCCACGATATCGCAGCGCACAATTCCACCAAAGATATTCACCAGTATGGCCTGCACTTGCTCTTCTGCAGAAAGTACACGCAAGGCCTCCGACACCCGTGGTGCGGTAACTGTTCCGCCCACGTCCATAAAATTGGCCGGATCTCCCCGGTTCAGTTTAATCAGGTCCATGGTGGCCATGGCAAGACCAGCACCGTTTACCAGGCAGCCAATATTCCCCCCTAGGCGCACATAGCTCAAGCCATGCTGTTCAGCACTCACTTCTTTGGGGTCTTCCTGGGCGAAGTCTCTGAGATCCTGCAAATTGGAATGGCGAAACAATGCATTGTCATCGATATGGACCTGGGCATTGACGGTCACGAACTGACCGTTTACCAGCCGGGCCAAGGGATTAATTTCGAGTGAGGTAATGTCGTTTTCAACAAAAAAACGATAGAGACGGGTAAGAAAATCTGAAAAGGGACCATACTGAAAGCTGGGCAGGCCCAAACGCTGGGCAACCTGACGGCAGTGGTAAGGCAGCAGACCGACGACAGGATCGACAGACACCCGATACAGGTGATCGGGCTCATGGGCAATCAGGGCCTGAAACCCGATACCACCATCCTCAGAGGCTACGCACATGATGCGGTCTTCGTCCCTGTCTACGGATATGGCCAAATAGAGTTGCTGGGCAATTTCCAGGGGTTCTTCGATAAGAACGGCATTGATGGGTAGCCCACCCTCAACATGGATAGACTCGATCAGAAACCGAGACTCCAGCATTTCATCCACAATTTCCAGGAGTTCATCCACGCTCTTGGCCAGACGAACCGCGCCTGCCATAGCCCGCCCCGAACTATGGACCTGCGCCTTGACTATCCATTGCTCCCCACCCAAAAGCCGGGAAATGGAACGGGCCTCATCAACGGAGTGTGCTGTGTGCCCCTCTGGTACGGGGATTCCATAGGCCCTAAGTAGCTGTTTGGCCTGATACTCGTGGATCTGCATTCGCCAGCCGGTTCCTGTGTGGAATTAACAACAGTAGCCGGCGATTATGCCTAAGCTTGGCGCCTAATGAAAGGGTGATGGAATGAGTTTCTGCAGCGTTGCCAACAGAATCTCACACCGTGTCAGCTACTTTTCCACTATGGGTCTCTAAAAAGGATTTCCGTTCTACGGTATGAACAGGACTTGCCTGCACTGTTGCAGATTCTAAAAATGAGGTAACCTGTACTTTCACCAATTATGGGAAGACCGTCTACATCTACAAACATTTTATCAAACAGAGCGCTTCCAAAATCGACCTGATCTTGCACCGCAACCAATTTTTCCAGTTCTCTATCATAATTAGAACAGCTCACATTCCTTTCTTGCTTCCCACTACTATTAGCGGCCGATGTGAATTTACAAACTAGGACACCGTTTTCGTTGCAGATTCGGAATTCTTGATACCCGCAAATACTGTCTATAAGTATCGTTGAGGTAGCGTCTTCTCCAACAGATTCGTCCACGTTTTTTGTAGAGCTTAGTATAAGGGAAAAAGGATAATTGGGCTCCCCACTGACGCGCCAAGTAACAGTAATCCGGTCATTGTTACCGACAATCCTTTCCACATCCGAAGGCGAAATCAGACCAGAATGCGGATCCACCTTGGGGGTTTCTAGTGAGTAGCTATCAAACTGAACCTCAGTGCCAAATTCTTCTTTGTCGCCCTCACCGCAGGCACCCAGCAGTGCTACAAATAACAATGCGACTAGGCCTTGAATTAGTCTTTCCATAATCATCACCCCTTGGTTGGCTTTGCTTAACTCGCCAACTCTCTAGACAAAAGCCCCATAGACGCTTTATCCACAGGCAGCGGAATTCTGACTTGATGTCCACTGCCCAGCGCGACACTCATGGGGTTGCCCTTGATATCTTCCATGTGTTCCAGACGAAAACGTTGAACACCACCCGGGACGATCAACTCCAGAGTATCCCCCACACTAAATTTATTCTTCACTTCGATCTGCGTTAAACCACTATGTGGGTCTTGTTCGATCACTTCTCCCACAAATTGCTGCAGATCACTACGCGAATTACCCGTCGCATAGTTTTGGTATTCTTGCGGCACGTGCCGGCGGTAAAAACCCTCGGTGTATCCCCGATTTGCCAGCTTATCCAGATCGACCATCAGGCCCATGTCAAAGTCTGCACCAGACAGGGCATCATCAATCGCGCGCCGATAGACATGAGCCGTTCTGGCTACATAGTAATGTGACTTGGTCCGACCTTCTATCTTTAGAGAATCGATGCCAATTTCGACCAGGCGTTTCACATGCTGGACTGCGCGCAAGTCTTTGGAATTCATAATATATGTTCCATGCTCATCTTCCTCGATGGGCATCAACTCGCCGGGCCTGCCGCCTTCCTCTATAACATAGTTGGTATTCTTTAAGGAAACATTAAGGTCCTGAACAGAAACCGTTTCCACGCCAGACAGGTCCTGCGTTTCGCTCACTTTATAGTCCCAACGACAGGCATTGGTGCATGTTCCCTGATTGGGATCGCGGTGATTAAAATAGCCGGACAACAGACAACGGCCCGAGTAGGCGATGCAAAGCGCACCGTGTACAAAGACTTCCAGCTCCATATCCGGGCATTGCTGACGAATCTCCGCCACCTCATCCAAGGAAAGCTCCCGCGAAAGAATCACGCGGGAAATCCCTACCGACTTCCAGAAACGGACTGCCGCACTGTTCAAGGTATTGGCCTGCACTGAAAGGTGAATTGGTACATGGGGCCATTTTTCTCGCACCATCATAATCAAACCCGGATCGGCCATGATCAGGGCATCGGGAGCCATGGCAATGATGGGCTCCATATCTGCCATATAGGTCTTGAGTTTCGCGTTATGGGGTAACAGATTGCTGGCAACAAAAAACTTTTTGCCCTGGCTATGGGCCTCTTTGATTCCCACTTCCAGATTGCTGAGATTGAATTCATTATTCCTGACCCGCAAGCTATAACGGGGCTGACCGGCGTAAACGGCATCGGCCCCGTAGGCGTAGGCATAGCGCATTCCCTTGAGGGTGCCGGCAGGTGAGAGTAGCTCGATTTGAGTCATGGCGTTTTGACCTGTTGAAAAACGCCTATTTTAACAAACTCAAAAAGGACTCAATAGGGTATTAGGCCAATTTAGACCAAGTAAATCAGTGAGATATTGTTTCTTCGTTTTCCTGTTCATAAATCTTAGGAAAATCAGCGGCATACTTGTCTATCCATTCCAGCGCCGCCTGCTCGGAGGAAAGACGACGCCCGTCTCTCATCCATACTTCACGCTTATAGTGCTCAATATGGCATAGCTGCTCCACCATGCGCGTGCGATAGGCCTCGTCCGGGTCCAGCATTTCGGCCCCTACCTCATAAATACCTTCCGCGTTATCGCACCACACCACACGGACCTGCACCTCGAATGGGGGCTGGGTAAGGCCAATCTTGACTTTAACCACCTCACCCTGAGCGATGCCTCGATTGGAATGAAAGCACAGCCCGCCCAGGCTCATATTGGATAACCTGGGGCGTGACAACTCGGTATCTGTGAGAGACTCTACAAAGATGGGTATATCAAAAGGGTGACGAATAAAGCGTCTCATTTGCGCTCCTCACGATAGACAGGCACATCAACCCGATTGCATTAATCAGGCCTGCGCCTTCTCCTGCACAAAGAGTTTAGGACGACTCAGCCAAGATCACCACCTCAAATTGCTCCAAACCGCCCCCGCTACTCGAGAATGCCTCTTTGGGCATGGGGTTTCGATGCGCCTCACGAAAATCCTCGCTATCCACCCAATTGAGAAAGGCCTGCTCGTTTTCCCAGGTGGTGAAGACCACAAAGGGGGTATTCTCCGAACGGGGTTTTAACACCTGCATACGCACAAAGCCTGGCTGCAATTCGATCTTTCCTGCCCGATTACGAAAACGCTCTTCAAACATTTCCTCGTATCCCGGTAACACGGGAACCCGATTACATACGACATAGTGCATGGCTTAACTCCTGTAAGGTTCACTAAAACCAATCATCCAATCGCTTGGTTTTCTTTTTCCAGAGATACCCGGAAAATTCCAGGGCCTCCCCTTTATCAGTATTCACCACAGAGATGGTCTCATTCATGAAGGTTCCTAAGCCTGGGATGATCGCGGTGTTTGCATCCATGGGGGTGATGGGCACGCTTAAATAACTGCCTATCATGTTTGGGATGGTGTAATAAAAATACACTCTGCCCCCGTCTATTTGCAACTCACCCTCTTGCACGTTCAGGCGATCTGTCATGATATCCGGATTGCTCAACTCATACTTTCCCACGCGACTCGTCCACTGCTCCGGAATAGCTGCCTTTTTCCACTCCAATCCAAAATAATAACGTTGCCCATTGTGCCATGAGAGCAATATATTTCTGCCTGCGATGGCCGCTGGCGCGATACGCACTTTAGTGATCCAATCCGCATCCAGAGATATCACACCCAACAAATCATAATGCACGCTATACCAACCACTATCATGGGGCGATAGCCGTAGTGTCCAACCCATAAGCTCTGCTTCCAGATCTTTTCCTTGAGGTGTGATCTGCCCCCATCCTAAAAAAGTTGCATAATCGGATTTGAATTCCCGTTTTTCGGCCCCGGCGATAGTTATGGGCACCTCTTTTTCTGCCTCAATAATTTCAGGACGTGTTCCCGATTTCAACTCAATCACCCTGGCTAGGGCCTCTTTTGAAATTTTCTCAATTGCACCCCAGGAGCCCGCCGAGTTAGATAACACAATTACTGCTGTTTGATGCTCTAATGACAAGCCGATACGTGATGCCGAAAACAAAGCGGAGCCTGTAAGCGTGGCAATGCCATCCACATTTTTTAATCCAGACCCCGACAAGTTCCAGGCAAATCCCACTTCCCGATCCAGATCCAAAAGAACCGACTTGTTTTGCGGTGTAAACATTTCTTTCACCGCATTTTTTGACAAAATACGCCTATTTTCATATACCCCGCCGGCCATCAACATGGAGACGAGTCGAGTGAGGTCATGAGAGGTACTATACAATCCATTAACCGGTGTATCGCGAGGAAGCAGGTGTGGCATTACATCTTCATCTTTATACTCCTTCGCAATGAGTAGATGGTGTTTACCCTCTAGCCGGTAGACCGTATTGCTCATACCCAAAGGTTCCAGTATTTTTCGATGGACGTAGTCTTCAATTCGAAGGCCACTAATCACTTCAACCACCCTTGCCAATAATTCATAACCAAACACCGAATAGCCATAGATGGTTCCTGGTTCTTGAGAAAGATACATGTGGTTCAGACTGGAAAGAGTCTGACGCCAGTCCTCGACTTCACCCACACTCCACAAACCTTTCAAGCGGGTATTGGGCAGACCACCATGGTGACTAAGTAGATCTCTTATTTTTATATGGGCAGGCTTGGGAGATCTCGATTTGATTTGGAAATCGTTAAGGTAGGTTTTTATGTTTTTATCTAGGTTAAGCTTTCCTTCGTCTGCTAGTTGCTGAATCGCAATCACAATAAATAGGGAAGACAAGCTACCGATACGAAAAAGGGTGTCAGACGATATTTTCCGTTCCGTATCCAGATCCGCATAACCGTAAGCCCTGTTCAAAATATCGTCCTGCTTGTTCAGGATGGACACGGAAAGACCGGGCAGATCATCTTCATCCAGCTGTTCCAAAACCAGTTCATCAAATTCTTTCTGTAAAGGAAGGAAAGATTTGAGCTGACCGGCCAGAACAGTTGAGGAAAACAGGAAAAGTAGAAATATTAAGGATAAACGTAAAGGGCCTTCCATGATCCCGATCCTCTAGGGTGGTAAAACAAGCGAAAGAGGCAAATGCGATTATGCTACGTTAGCTCGAACGAACACAATAGCTGATTATCCGGTTCGCTTCTTTGATGTCAGAAGCGGTATATTAAATTGTTTGCCATCTCTTAGAAAACGAGCAAATTCTTTGAAGGAGAGTGGTTTACTAAAGTAGTATCCCTGAATTCGGTCACAGCCTGCCTTGGCCAGAAAGGCCAACTGGGTTTCGTCCTCCACACCTTCAGCAACGGTCTCCAGCCCCAAACTCTTGGACATTTTGAGAATCGCGTTGACGATGGATGCATCGTCTGGGTCTGAACCCAGATCATTCACGAAAGAACGATCGATTTTCAGTGTATCGATTGGCAAGCGTTTCAAATAACTCAACGAGGAATATCCAGTACCAAAATCGTCCAGCGATATCTTTATTCCCAGTTTACTGAGGGCCTGAAGCTTGCGAATAACGTCCTCCGTGTCTACCGTAAGCATGCTCTCGGTAATTTCGATGTCCAGCAGCGATGGACTATGCCCGGTCTGCTTAAGAATGCGTTTTACCTTACTCACAAAATCGGGCTCGCTAAACTGTCTCGTCGAAACATTGATCGAGACGCGTAAAGGGGGAAACCCCTTGGCCAGAAATTTCAGATTTTGTTCACAGGCACGCATTATCACCCATTCACCGATAGAGGAGATTAGACTGGTCTCCTCGGCGATGGGGATAAACTTGGAAGGGTCCACCATACCCTTCTC
>JAOUPJ010000156.1 GCA_029879945.1 Gammaproteobacteria bacterium | reverse complement strand
GTGCCGAATTTAACAATAAGGACTCGCTCAAACGCCTGGTTGACACATTTGGTCTCACCTACAATCTTCTGGAAACCCATGCCCACAGTGAAGACAGCTACGTAGAACCACTGGTTAAGGAGTGCAACGCTGACACTGCGGTCAAGCTTGCAGACGCACACCAGCGATTAGAAAAAGATATCAGTACACTGCTGGCACGAGTTGAAGGCCTTGATGCACAACAAGAAGACGCCACCGAGCAAGGTCGTTCCCTTTATCTCGACTTGAGCCGGTTTGTAGGTGAATACTTGCAACACATTGCAGACGAGGAGCAAATCGTTTCCCCGCTTTTATGGGAACACTTTGACGACCAAAAACTCATGGAGGTTTCCGCGACAATACGCGCCAATCTGCCACCACCGGTAATGGGAAATTTTCTAAGCCTGATGATCCCCGCCATGAATCACAACGAACGGGTGATTATGTTCAGCGGAATGAAACAGGCGGCTCCCCCTGAGGTTTTCGACGGCGTCTGTAAACTTGGCCAAAACGTTCTGGCAGCGGCGGACTGGGAAAGACTGGACAATACGATTAATTCGTAAATTACCCATTCAGAGAGAAAATACTTTTCACGCATGGGGGCATCAGCCCCCATTTTGCCCTGTCTTGATGAAAAGGGTAGATCGTTAACGCGGTCAATCCGCTTTAGTTCATCATTTACTGCGAATTTCTAAACCTTTAAGATTGGCAAATTTTTGCAGAATTTCTGACTGCACGTCATCGAGTTTTACAATAACGTTTGGCCCTTCGACTGATACGGCTCCTTCATCTTTATAATGCTTGCCAATAAGCAGGAGGCCGAGATCATCTACCAAAGCTGCTTTCGCATCCTCACTCAGTTCAGTTTCAATCGTGAGAATCCCAGCTGAAAGTGAAGAATTTGCGGAATGCTCTTGTAAAATACTCTCCATTGTTCTCTCGGTTTTCGCGGCCTTGGGAAGTTTCTTTGGCAGTATTTCTTCTTGTAGCTCGCCCTTGTCATTCACAAGAAATTTTTTGATTTCCCAAGATTTGCCACCATCTTTCGAGACTGCGTGATGAGGAATGGCGTTTTGTACTTCCAGCCCCTCTTCAATACCAAAATAGGCCGCAATTCTACGGGTGGTTCCGCCATGCGATACGATGATGAAAGGCTTGCCACCGGATTCTTCGATGCGCTGATCCAGGCACTCAACAACATGTGCCTTGTGATCTGCAGGCAGCTCTTCATTGGGTGGCGAGAAGCCGTCAATAGCTTTAAATTCTTTCTGGAATCTTTCGGTCAGCTTGCTATCCCAATCACCAAGCAAGCGCTCCAACAGCCGCTGATCAATCGTAAAATTTTCGCCATTTTCACGGCCCGTGAAAAGTTTCCCAGTATCGACTGCTCTAGCTCGATCAGTGGTAAATAGCGGGGTATTGTCATCAACAAGGCCCTTCGCCTCTAGCGCCTTGTAAACGATATTCGCCTCTTTGGCCTGTTCACGGCCTTCAGCCACCAAATCAGGATTAGCCACACCACCAGAGATAACCCCTTTTGCATTATCCGTGGTTCTGCCGTGTCTGATAAAAATCACATGCAGCTCATCTGCGCTCATCACATACCCCTCAATAAAACGCGGTTATTTCGTCTAAATTCCGCTAAATATACCACATGCGGGGGGATTAGAGTGGCTCGATAAGCAATCAGAGATGGCTTTATTAATGACCCGGTGGTGGCTCCCACAATTCCACCTTATTACCCTCAGGATCTATTACCCATCCAAACTTACCGTACTCAGATTCACTGACTTCATCAAGCACCTGGCAATCTTCTTGACGAAGAAGCTCTAATAAAGAACTCAAATCGGCGACACGGTAGTTAATCATAAAAGGCGCCTTGGATGGCTCAAAATTGGAACCGTCTCCAATCATCCACGCAGTCGACCCACTGACTGGCGTACCTTCCTCATTCGTCCACGGAAACGAGGCTCCACCCCAAACCTGCACGTCAATGCCGAGATGAGTTTTGTACCAGGACTGAAGCGCACCCGGATTTTTTGCACTAAAAAACACACCGCCGATTCCAGTTACCCTTTTCATAAACTCCCTCCCACCTATTTAAGACAACGTTTATTGTACATGAAATGATACACAGCGAGACTGAACCAATTATTCATAATGCTGCAGCTCAATAATATTGCCTTCCGGGTCGGTGGCATAGACCTCCGTAAGACGCCCTCTATTTGGTACGTCTGTCACAACAAGCTCACCGACTACACCACCTCCTTCTTGTTTTATCTTCTCCAGCACCGCTGGCACATTCTCCACGGAAAAGGCCAAGTGCCCAAAACCGGAACAATCTGAAATTTTCTGCGGGTAGTGAATTTCGTTTTCATATTGGATTAGCTCTAGCTGTGGCCCTTGTGGACCGTATCCCGGCAAGGTCAAATGCACATAATGGATTGCCGCATCTTTAATTTTTGTTACCTGTTCAATCCACTG
Organism: Gammaproteobacteria bacterium; assembly: GCA_029879945.1. Taxonomy (GTDB): domain Bacteria; phylum Pseudomonadota; class Gammaproteobacteria; order S012-40; family S012-40; genus JAOUPJ01. Next base: position 5,925 of record JAOUPJ010000156.1, on the reverse strand, counting down.
ACCATCGAGATAATGAGGATCTCTAACCGGCGTACAACCAAATACTTTTTGATAGAACGCAGACATTGCATCCAAGTTGTCGACTGTTAGGTTAGTGTGAATGTATTTCATGGTGACACCTTCTTGTTATTTTTTTGCTTCTATGGAGCGATGGAGACGGGTCTTACCTGTTACTCTAACAAGTAAGACCACTCCCGCTGTTACACCCTAATCAACACAGCGCACATCACCACGCGACAGGGAACTGCGATCACACAAGGCTGTGCCCACATTATTAGGTGTTACCACTCCTGCGTTATCGGGCTCGGTGTTGAAGGAGATACGAGAACCAAAACTCAGTACCACATCGCCAGTTTTCGCTTCCCCGCTTTCAAATCGACTATCCCCATTGCCAGACATATCCAACTTGCCTACATTGTTGTTAATATCCGCACGTTGCAAAATGGCACTGCTGCCATCATCAAGCTTTACACCCGCTGCCTTATTGTCATTCGCTTGAATGGAGGCATTCCGCCCAATATCCAATTTACTGGTAGACTCTACGTTTACTCCATTGCCTGCGTTATTATTCGCTTGAATGCGAGGCTCACCCGAGGCACTGGAGAAAAAGCCAAAAAGATTAATCGCACCGTTGTCGATACTGATACCATCTCGGCCATTGCGCTCACTAATTACTTCTGATTCGCCGTCAACCTCAAAATTGCTGTTCGACACCACATCCAAGCCATCAAGCGCATTGTCAAAGGTGTGTAGGTCTGAATTGAAGAGCATACCCGTCGATCCTGTGTTGATGGATAGACCGATGGAGTGATTATTATGCACATCCACTTTGGCGCCGTCCGTCACAAACAGGCTGGAGTTAACCGAAACTTGTCCTCCCAGAAAGTTATTGGCTATATGGGTAGTACCTGCTACACCACTGGCTTTGGTGACGTGCATCTTCGCACCGTTGAGCGCCTGAAATCCAAAAACGAAGTTACCCTTTATCCAGTTGTCATTGTTTAAAGTGACGGCCGCACCATTGTCCACAATGAGACCGTGCACGTTCTTCGTCAAAGTAACATTAGTCATGGAAAAACTGGCGTTGTTCGTTGCATGAACACCCATAATACCGCTTTCGATCGTTACACCGGAAAGAACTGCACGTTGTGCCCCATCAATGGTGATACGGTCCTGTGGGAAAAAACCAGTGATGACAGCATCGCCCGTAATAGTGATATCGTCACGGTCAATAGAAACCGAGTCATTACAGGTACCACTTAGTACCAAAGTGGTAGGACCAGTGGACGCAGCCAGCGCAGCGGAAACACTGCCCGGCGCAAAAGCGGTACAATTTACGGTTACAATATCGGCTAATGCGGGTGTAGTCGTCGAGAAAAGGATAGAAAGTAGCGTTGCAGGTAATAATTTATTCATTTTACTCTCCTTGTAAAATTATATCTTGTTTAACGAACCCCACGTCAGACTATACGCTTGCCATAGATTTTTGAATATGTTTTTTTAAAACTCTGTCTTGGGGTCCAGGCATACTCGCGACACGAATGACGGTAACGTGTCTGACCCCGTCTGAGATTAGCGCTTTTCTAAAAGCACCAGTAGCGATATCCTATAGATTCAAATGTACCCCTCTGGCAAAGAATATGGAATTAAAGAGCAAAAACAACCAAATTTTATCAACCAAGTTAAGACCACCCGCATCATTCTCACAACTCGTTGAACGAGAACGTCTAATGGGGAAGATACCAGAACAAAATCTACCACTTTTGGTACTGGTATGTGCGCCCGCCGGGTTTGGTAAAACGACCTGGGTTCGACAGTTTCTGCAAGCTCGAAATCTGGCCTTCGCCTGGTTATCCCTCGAACCCGCAGATAGCAGTCCACAGAGATTTTTTCGCTATATCACGGCATCGATACGTAAGGACAACACTGATTTTGCCGAAGACCTTTATCGCTCCTTATGCTCTACGGCTGTGTTGTCAGTTGAATATATTATCGAGACTCTTATAAATGAAATCGCAATGGTTGATTCGAAAATCATGCTTGTTCTCGACGACTACCATGAAATTCAGGATGAGGTCATTCATCAAGGTGTTAGCTTTTTGCTTGATCATGCCCCGGATAACTTTAGCCTGATAATAACCACCCGTAGCGATCCAAATTTGCCATTGGCACGTATGCGTGCACGCCAGCAACTTCTGGAAATTCGTGCACAGGACTTGCGTTTTCAAGACGATGAGTTAGCACAATATTTATCAAGTTTACCGCTACCCCTGCATGATCTTCCTAGTGAAACCTTGAAACGGCTTAATAATAAAACAGAGGGTTGGATTGCAGGCTTACAACTGGCGTTGGTGACCGTAGAAACTGCGAAGGATTTACAGATACTGTTGGACTCGTTTGATGGCCAGGACCGCCATGTGATGGATTACCTGACCGACGAAGTGTTGTCGCGGCAGGATGAGTCAAGTAAGGCATTTCTTCTCAAAACATCCATATTATCCAGGATGAATGCCTCCCTCGCTGCTGCAGTGAGCGAAATCGCTACAGCAGAGGATATCTTGCTCGATTTGGAGAGACGCAATCTGTTTCTTTTTTCTCTGGACGCAAAACGGCAATGGTTTCGTTACCATGGCCTGTTCGCCGATTTATTAAAACACCAACTGGCACGTAGTGGGCCCAACGCGGTGCGTGATGCCCATCTCAGGGCGAGTGTCTGGTATCGAGAACAACACATGATTGAAGCATCGGTAGACCACGCGTTTGCTGCGCAGGCGTACGAGGTCGTTGGTGAAATTATCGATGAGCACGGTGTTGAAATGATTCGTCAAATGCAGGGGCCATTGCTCTACCAATGGGGTCGCAAACTGCCTTCGACGAAAGATTTTCCTTTTAGCCCTCGTCGTTTATTTTTATTGATTATGTCGGCAATGGTTGCGGGCAACTTGGCAGAATCGACCTGGTTGCAATACGCGCGGGATATTCTCGTGTCAACCGAAGCAAGGACACAGGACGACATAGACCTCGAAGCCATGTTGTTGTGCTTTGAGGCCATGGTTGCAATACAGGGGGGAGAATTCGATCAGGCGATGATTGCTATTGTTAAGATCGAAACCCATATGCAGTCGCACGAAGTGAGTGAGTTGCTCGCGAATATTGCTACGTTCGGCGGCGGCATTACGCACTATTGGTCTGGACAGATAACGACGGCAATTAAACTACTTCAGCGGGTAGAAGGGGCCTTGCTCAGGGCAAGGAATGCGGCCATGTATTTCCCGGCCTTTGTCAATTTGATCGCGGCGAAGCTTTTGAAAGGAGACCTCGAATCGGCCGAGATGCTGCTACAAAAAACGTACAGCGATATGGAAAACTTATCATGGCTACATTCCGTCGGTCACGGCTGGTGGGCCTTTGCCAATGGTGACGTGACCTACGAAAAAAACCGGCTTAGCGAAGCGAAAGCCCATTATGAATTGGCCGCGCAACTCACCCAATACTCACCGACGAACTCGATTTGTCTGTTGGCAAATGCTCGCTTGGTGGAGATTGCCGCTCACACACAAGAGGCGAACGCAGACCTTGCAAGCCGTGTTTTGAATCAGGAACACAAACCCAATGTGAGTTTTATTGCGGGCGAGTTTGAGTGGAGAATGATTGAATTGTTGCTAACCCTCGGACGACTCGACGAGGCAGAGGATCGACTGGCACAAACTGGCGTGAGCCTGGAGGATGAGAGTCCAAGGGTCTGTGACGAGCGACTGTATATCTGTTTAGCGAAATTGGCAATCTACCGCCATCGTGCCGCCACGGCGTGGGGCATGCTCAAACGATTGAGCGACACCGCGGCAGGAGATGAGCGGCTGCGCCTTGGCCTGGAACAACAATTTCTCCAAGCCCTGGTCTTATTGGCGCAAGGCAAGACCCGCCAGGCCAAAGAACGGTATGCCGAGGTCTTTGATCGGGCGACACAATTGGGGTGTGTCCAGTTTCTCCTACAGGCCCTGCCCGGTGCCGGCAGTCTGTTGCAAGGCGCTTTGGCAACCGCTGACGAAGGGTCTGTTCCCGCGCAGCTACGCCAGTATCAACCGCCAACAGTGCCCGGTGAGGCTAGCCCTTTGTCGGAACCTTTGAGCCCCAAGGAATTACAGGTGTTGTCACTGCTCGTCAAAGGGCAGTCCAACGCCGACATTGCGAAACACATGTTCGTTTCCAATAACACCGTCAAAACCCATTTAAAACATATATTTAGCAAACTCAACGTCAACAATCGCTCACAGGCCATCGTCCAGGCCAGGGCGCACCGGCTGTTGGACGCCTAAGGCCGAACGGCCACCTCACCACATGAACCCAGTTCACCCCTGCAATCACCCCTTCGGGTGAGGTGGGTGACCCGTCAAAATCATAAACTTTCTCCATCAGCAATCAAAACCACTTTAATTTAATAAAGGAGATCGTAATGAAAAAACAATTAGCATCAATGGTAATCATCGCCGCTATGGCCGTTTCAGGCCAAGCCATGTCATCTGATAAGGGTGGAAATGTTCCGGCCGAGGCGCAGAAATTTCAACAATTCCTTGGCCACTGGCGGGGGGATGCAGAAATCACCGAGACTGGTAAGGCTCCCGTCCCGATGAAGATGAAAATCGATTGCCAGCAAGCCTCGTCTGGGTTCGCGGTCTTATGTCACGACACGATCAGTAACCAGCTTATGACAATGACTGAGACTGACCTAATGGGCTTTAATCCCGCTGACGGCAGTTACCACTGGTACGCGGTTACCAATACCGGTGAAACCCATGACCACCTTGTCGAGTGGATAAGTGATAACGCCTTCGTTGCACGCACCACCTGGCAACAAGGTGGGGTAGAAATGGCAGAATCAATAGCGGTAACATGGTCCTCGCCAACTGCGATGGAGTTTCGCACAGTGATCACTGCGGCTGGTCAGGAAGCGATGGTATTTGTTGGTAATCTAAAGAAATAAAACAAGCGCTCGCCGCGTCTATTTAGGCGCGGCGCCATTCATTGAGGTGAACTATGAATGCATCAATCCCGCAATTGGGAAGTCTTAGCTCAGAGCTCGCTATTCGCATTGAACAGGTCGAAGCCGAAATGTGGAAACAATATTGGTCATCGGTCAGTCCCTCACAGGCCTTCGAATTGGGTATGCACCACGAGGTCGTTGGTTCAGGTGTGGCCCTTATGATGGAAAAGATACCCAACTGGTTTTTTAACCGTGTGATCGGGCTGGGCATAGACACGGCAGTAACGCTTGATCAAATACACTACTTGCAGAGTTTATATCGCAACAAGGGCCTTCCCCTGGGAATATCTTTTAGCCCACATGCGCAGCCTTCTAACCTGCCTCACAGCCTGGAAGAAATGGGATTTGAAAATGCCCTTGATTGGGTAAAAATGGTACGCGGTGTTCAAGCGCCGATGGAAGTTAAAACGGATTTACGAATTGAACCAGTGGCGCCACATCAATGGGATACCGCCACCGATGTATTGCTACAAGGGTTTGAGATGCCGCCCATGTTGCGCCCCATGTTTGCGTCTGTTTTGGGTAATCCACAGAACCATATCTTTATGATGTGGGATGGGGATAAAGCTGTCGCCTTGGGTATTCTTTCCCTTTTTGACGGCATAGGCCATCTAAACAGTGCTGCTACCCTGCCAGAATATCGCGGCCGTGGCGCCCAAGGGGCACTCATGGCACAGCGCATCAAACACGGTATTGAATTAGGCTGCGAATTATTTGTGACAGAAACAGGTTACCTCCCTGATCAGAAAAATCCTTCGCTACAAAATATGATTCGCAATGGTTTTGAGTTGGCTTATATGCGGCCAAATTATGTTGTGAACCCCTAGGATGATAAGCAAATGGAGACGTGGTACAAAAACCGAAGAGCCCCGCAAAACCTACTA
>JAOUPJ010000476.1 GCA_029879945.1 Gammaproteobacteria bacterium | reverse complement strand
CTGGCCAAGGTTGCGCGTGAGCGGGGCTGGGCAACAATCAGTCTGCGGTGAATAGTAAAACACAACTCTTATTTTTTGCCCTACTGGTCATCGGCTTGACGGGAGTTGTATTGGTATTGTCTCTTTCCGTAGGGAGCACCACCATTCCTCTTGAGGACGTGTTCATTTCGGTGTTCTCAGAATCTGCGGCGCGCAGTCAAACAATCATCTGGGAAATACGCTTTCCCCGTACCCTGTCTGCCTTTGTGGTGGGCGCTTTATTGGCGATGGCCGGTGCCTTGATGCAAGTTTTATTGCGCAATCCCTTGGCTGATCCCTATGTGCTTGGTGTATCGGGTGGCGCTGCTGTCGCCGCGCTGCTAAGCATGATGCTGGGTGCAGTTGGGGTGTGGGTTGATACCTCTGCTTTTTTCGGTGCCTTGCTGAGTATGGTTTTGGTATTTAGTTTGGCCCATGACAAGGGGGCCTGGTCCAGCAATCGATTGTTATTGACAGGGGTAGTCATTGCGGCTGGATGGGGTGCCGTGATTACACTCTTGTTATCGGTTTCCAACGAGACGCAGCTCAGAGGCATGTTGCATTGGTTGATAGGTGACGTGGCAGAGGCTGATCTACCCATCACAGCAGGACTGGTCCTATTGCTTGCCCTGGTGTTGGTCCTTCCGCTAGCGAGAGACTTGAACGTGCTATCACGTGGAGAAGACTTGGCGACCACCCTGGGACTGAGGGTGCAGCGAGTACGCATAGGCACATTCCTCCTCGCTTCGCTCACAACGGCGGTGGCGGTGAGTGTGGCGGGTACGGTGGGTTTCGTAGGATTGGTCATACCCCATCTCGTTCGTTTGTTGTTTGGCAGTGACAATCGAATCGTTATCCCTTTTTCGATACTGCTTGGCGGCACGCTAATGATGTTGGCCGATATCCTGGCCCGAACCCTTATTGCACCCCAACAACTACCGGTAGGTGTGTTTACAGCAGTGCTAGGTGTGCCTGTTTTTTTGATTCTGATGAGGCGGTCGTATGGTCGCTGAGATTCATATCGACTCACTCAGAGTAACAGTCGGAACGCGTACAATATGTGATGGTTTAAGTTTTAGTGCGCACGGTGGGCAATTTTGGGCAGTGCTTGGCGCAAATGGTCGAGGTAAGAGCACCCTGCTAAATACGATAGCAAGTATTCATCCGTTTTCAGCGGGTTCGATTCAACTGAATGGAAAAGATCTCCAAGCTTGGAGCCCACTCGAGCGAGCCAGGCTGGTTTCTTACCTCCCGCAGATGGAGGCCGATAGCTTTCCCTCCACGGTTATAGAGTCGGTAATGGTGGGGCGTCATCCGCATATCTCGCGTTGGTCTTGGGAGAGTGATGGAGATGCGCGTATATGCAATAGCGTATTAAAACAACTGGATCTGGATTTATTCGAATCCCGATCCGTTCTGGAGTTATCGGGTGGTGAAAGGAAGCGTGTCGCCATCGCGCGTACTTTGGTACAACAAGCCGAAATCCTTTTACTGGATGAACCTTTATCCCATCTTGATGTTAGTCACCAAATAAAAATAATGAAACATTTTCAATCCTTGGCTCAAGATCAGAAAAAGTTGATCTTTATTATATTGCACGATATCAATATGGCGCTAAGGTTCTGCAGCCATGTTTTGCTGATGCCGGAACATGCAGAGCTTATGCATGGCGAGACAACGCATATTATCAGTTCAGAAAGTTTACAAAACGTCTATTCCCATTCCTTTCACCTTTGGCAACAGGGTCAAAACAGGTTTTATCTACCCGAATTGGACTAGACCTGGAGATTGCGCTTAGCCTGTGGGGTTAGCCTTAGATTACATCGCTTGCTGTGAAAGCGGTAAGGCGGCTCCCGCAGGGTTCCGTTTGATTTAGCCCAGGAATATCTCTCCGCGTCGGTTTTTTATGTCGATAGCGTTTCACTTGTGGATAAAAAATTCATTGTATTGATTTATCAATACGTTAAAAAACCATGGTTACGCTTTTTTGGTCTATCACTTGCTTTCACCCAGTGGCCGGGAGTTGTCGGCTCCAGGTGGGTTTCCAGGCTCACCGTCAC
>JAOUPJ010000475.1 GCA_029879945.1 Gammaproteobacteria bacterium | reverse complement strand
ACGCTAACAGGCAGTTACAGGCAGAGGCTCTATAAAAACTGGCTTTATTGGGATTCGAGTCTGATACTCAATTATCCGCGGACCAGGGAATTTAAATTCACGCCTGCCCTGGTAAATGGTATTGAAATTATGTTTGATGAGAGCTAATCAGAGACAACCCAAAATGCATTAGGTGATGGATAGATGTATATGATCATGGTAGCCATCCATCTCCACTTCCCTTCCTAGTCTTCTTCGCAATCCAGGACCGTAATTTTCCCTTCGATGCTCAAATTCCTCAAATCGGGCCTGTATGGCATCTGCAAGCGCAGTGATCGCGCCGCTGGAGTTGTAGCCGTGAACAAGGAATACGCCATTAATGCGCTGTATATCCACGGCCTTACCCATGGAATGGCGGTTCTGCACACCGAATTGCTTCGCTGACGAAATATATATTTTCTTTAGAAATTGGCCTGATGCCACATCTGGACGAATACAAAACTCCAAGGCCGCCACCAAACGCTCATGCACATTATTGGCGTATACATCGGGCGCAAACTCTATTACTACGTCATTAATCATTTTAGGGATCTTGACCATGGACCTTCCTTAGCCACCTTATTCTCAATCAATGGGAGTGAGGATACCTAAGCAGAAAAGAGGCCAGGCGCTAAGTCATTTCCTACTTAGCGCAGTGCGATGATCCGGGATTTGTTACAATAAGAGTTCACCGGAAAATGGATTAAAAGATGTCGAATAAAACTGAAAATTATAAGGCTTTGGAAGAGATTCGAAACAAACAGCGCCCGCTCAAACGACGCGTCGCACTGCTTTTTTTAGCCATTTTATTCATAAACACACCCATAGTCGTTATTGCTGACACGGGGTTTACGGGTGCCGCAATGCAAGCACTCATTTTCGCCAGCATGGTCAGCCTGTTTGGGCTGGTCTTTGCGGGCAGAGTCGCCATCTTTTTACAAAAGCGACATTATAAAACACGTATGCCCTACCAAGAGTTATTGATGTATTCCGAGCCGGAAGACCTTAAACTTGGCGTAGAAGAGTCTTTGAATTTGATAGAAAAACGAAGATTAGAGGCCGAATCGGCAACGCGCTACCGATAGTTTTAGGCCGACACCGCAAACATACGCTCCAGAGCCAGCTTTGCCAGCATGGCCTCTTTCTCAGGCACTTTGATCTGGTTGACTACCTTGTCTTCCATCAAGCCCTCCAGGGTCCAGGCTAAATGTTGGGGACTAATCCGGAACATAGTGGAACACATGCAGATGGTGGGAGACATGAAATGAATATTTTTCCCTTCGCCTTTGAATTGATTGGCTAGACGATTCACCAGGTTCAACTCGGTACCCACCAACCAGCGGGTGTTTGGTGCGGCTTCACTAATTGTATTAATGATGTAATCAGTGGAACCCACGTAGTCTGATTTTTGGCAGACTTCAAACGAGGCCTCAGGATGGGAAATCACTTTTGTTTCGGGATATTTTTGCAGAAACGAATCGATGTGCTCTGGCTTGAACATTTGGTGAACGGAGCAAAAGCCCTTCCACAAAATCATCTTGGCCTTTTGCACTTGTTCAGCAGTTAAACCACCATTGGGCAAGTCAAAATCCCACACCACCATTTCCTGCAGAGAGATTCCCATTTTGTGGGCAGTGTTTCTTCCCAAGTGCTGGTCAGGGAAGAACAGTACTTTTTCCCCTTGTTCAAAGGCCCAGTTTAATACGCGTTGCGCATTACTGGATGTGCAAACAATTCCGTTGTGAGCGCCACAGAAGGCCTTGAGATCGGCGGCCGAATTGATGTAGGTGACCGGTGTTACGCGATCTTCCACGCCGCCCAACATCTCATCCAACTCGCGCCAAGCGCGTTGCACCTTGGCCAGGCTGGCCATATCGGCCATGGAACACCCGGCAGAAAGGTCTGGAAGTATGGAAATCTGGTCTGGCCGACTCATGATGTCTGCCACTTCGGCCATGAAATGCACGCCACAAAAGATGATATATTCGGCGGAAGATTGAGCCGCTTCCCGTGAAAGCTTTAGAGAATCTCCAAATATATCAGCATGTTGAAATACTTCCTCGCGC
>JAOUPJ010000474.1 GCA_029879945.1 Gammaproteobacteria bacterium | reverse complement strand
GTACGCCCTGAACACCGATATTTCTGGCTCAATTCCGTCACAATCTCCGGCGGAGAAAAACCCAAACCCTCAAGCTTCAGCAATTCCAACCGCCTTTTAACCGCCGCCACCTTCACGAACCCCCCAAAAATTGAAACTTTTTGTCAACCCAAGTTTGCTCCCTCTCCCACACCTTGGAGAAACGGAACACCACACGCTCGAGATTCAGCCCGTGAGCTGCTTCTAAGACACCTCGACGAAAAAAGACACCAAACAACACTCAGTAACCATGGTTAATATAGTTTTTGCGTGAAAATCAAAGGAACTCGTGCACGCACTCATAAACGGAGACTGGTTCTGCTTACTGTTTATTCAAAACGGGATACCTAACGTTATGAAGTTGTTGATGCTTTAACATTCTTAGGGCCTTGAGGGTGACTTCTGTTTTTGGGTTTTCTCTGTTCAACTTGATCATTCTCATGCGGCCATAGTATTTGCTCTCAAGGATGTCTTCCTGTTGCAGGATCTTGAGGTTTCTATCAACTTGAGCATAGGTGCTATTAACCTTGCGAACGAGGTCCATCATGTGCGTCTGTTCCACCCTTGACAAGGTTTCCAGAATCTTCTGCCTGCACGTAGAAGCTACCAGTCGCCCCAAATCCAAGACTCATCAAACAAGAATCTTGGTCAAATTTGTCTTTTTAAGCAATGCGAAAAAGCTGATAGGGGAGACAGGGAGAGATAAAACTGAAACTAATCTCTTGAATACTTTCACCTAACTCTACATTTCTGAAATATTTAGTTAATCTTTTAAAGACAATTATTGACTCATTAATGGAGCGCCGAGTGTGGGGCGCAATGACAGAAGTTACCCAGCTAAAAGGAGGAGATAGAAAAATGAAAAAATTGCCGATTTTGCTGTTCTCGCTTCTGTTGATAGCAACAATCTCTTCACTGTCAATTCCAGTAGTTCTTGCAGAGCGCCGAAGTTACGATACGATCAAAAGCATAAGCGGATACCATTGGTATTATTGGAACTCTGGCAGCGACAAGGCCGTCATAGTCCTATTTGGAGGTCATGTGCCCTACTTGCAGCCCTGGCTTGTCAAAATTCATGAACTATATAACACTTATTGTGGGATAGATAATTGTGATGCTTGCGAGTATAGTGATGCCAAAGTAGACTTTATTGAGGAACTACATGCAAATGGATATGATGTCTTGACCATCGCGGACCACGGTTTAGTGTATAGTGGCGGCGAGAATTGGGTACGTTATGCTGCGACTTGGCTGTTTTATCACGGCTACGCCTACAAAGTTAACCTGTTTGGCTTTTCCGGTGGAGGCGTAGTGGTTGCCAAAGAAATTCAGAGATCTCATGCCTATCTGTACTCTGCCGCGGTCGTTGCTTCCGCACCAGTTCACTGGGCAGGACACTCGGGTATATTCCAATCCGCTCATACGGCGTCAGAAGCCACTGTACGCACATCTTTCATTGCTCCAGTAAACGACTTCTTGACATATCCTCAAATGCCGGTATACTACAACAACATGGTTGTTAACAAGGAGTGGCACAACTGGAATGGCGGACACGATCCGTTTCCAAACAAATGTGCAGACCCAGCCCATCCTGGAGAAAAAGTTTCGGATGCAGCCTACAATTGGTATCAACCTCACTACTCGCTAACGGTTAATGCTATTAATAACTTTGGGAATTATGTCCCAACTGAGGTTTACATTGACGGGCAATGGGAGGGAATGGCAGGCGATTCCTTTTATGTAGTAGCGGGAAATCACTACGTTGGGGCGGAAGCAATCGTCTGGGACGAATACGGGACGTGGGGGCTCTTAGGTTTTGACTGTGGCGGGCTTGGGGAAAACCCAGTATGCGTATCGATTAATTCAGATACAACAGTTACAGCAGTGTACCAATGCATTTAATTCAGACAAACAGTTACAGCGTGTTACTATTCATACTATTATTGACAATAAAGGCAACCATAAAACGAAACCCATCTTCCCCCTTTTTCTTCTTTCTCTCCAGAAAACTGTCACATTAGGTATTCTCTTAAAACAAACAATCAAAGAACCAGCTAGATGCGTGCAT
>JAOUPJ010000155.1 GCA_029879945.1 Gammaproteobacteria bacterium | reverse complement strand
CTTGATGATTTCCTGTATCAGGCGGCCCACCTCTTCGGTGCGCTCTTGCTGCTCGCTAGCGGAGGTAGCGATTTGCTCGTTCATATTATTGATGGTGGAGACGGCTTCCAGAATCGTCGCCAGGGCGTTATTGGCTTGTGAGGACTTGTCCACGGTATCCCGGGCACGTTCCCGCTCTCGATCCATGACCTCTACCGCCTCTCGAGAACCGGTTTGTAGCTTTTCTATCATGGCCTCAATTTCGGTGGTGGACTCCTGAGTTCGCGCAGCCAGGGTGCGTACCTCGTCAGCCACCACAGCAAACCCCCGCCCCTGCTCGCCGGCGCGAGCGGCCTCAATGGCGGCATTCAAGGCCAGTAGATTGGTTTGGTCCGCAATGCCTTTGATAACATCCAAAACTGAACCGATGTTCTCACTGGCAGTCCCCAGGGTGTGTATAACCTGTGTGGCGCGTTCAACCCCGGTCGCCAAGCTCTCGATGGTCTGCATGGTCATGGATACCACTTCCATCCCTTCCTGCGTGGAGACATTGGCCCCCTTGGTTGCGTCTACCGCGCGATTGGCACTGATCGTGACGGCCTCACATTTTTCTGCCACGTATCGCATGGCCACGGCGACTTGCTCCGTGTTCTCCTGCTGCAAATCGGCCCGTTTCTGGGTCTCGTCGGCAACGATTTCCAGCCTTTCGATCTTTTCATCAAACTTGGTAAACAGGTTCACGCTGGTGGCAATGAGTTGCTGAATTTTAGTGGCGAATTCGTTAAACCCGACCGCCATCTCACCCACTTCGTCGTCACTGCTGACTTTCAGGCGCTTGGTTAAATCTCCATCACCCTTAGCAATATCCGTCATGGCATCGGCGGCCTGCTTGAGTGGATTTGAGATGATCTGACCAATCAGCCAGGCCAGCGTGGCCCCCAGGCCCAGTCCACACAGGACGAGCACAGCAAGAAAGGCTCGGCTTCCATTGATTTGTGCCAGCATGTCCGTACTGATGTTTTCAATGCTGGTAGTCTGACCCGAAACCAGTCCCGCCAATTCTTGTTCAATGGTCACGACCAGTGGTCCCACCTGGGTGCGCATGAGATAGGAATCCATACGTGCCTTGTCGCTGGTAAAAATCTCGACTAATTTATCCAGATTCCCCATAAAAGCGTTGATCCCGGCGACTGCCTCATCAAAGTAGGAATCCTGCTCAAAGGTCAGCTTATCGCGTCTCTCTTCGATCAGATCGATGGAAGACTGCATCTGCTCCCTATAGACCTTGATATTGTCCACCCAATGGGCTTCGCCCAATAACAGGAAGGTTCGAACGTCTGCAACAATGAGGGAACTGTAGTAACGCATCTTCTCCATGGCGAGGAGCATCTCTTTACGTTGTTTGCCCGCCCCTTGTTTTTCCTCTTCCATAATCATATTGCTTAGGGCCTGCAATACCTCTCGACCTATCGGATTCAGGGATTCGGTGGAATAGGCCAGGTCAGGACGATTCTTGGCGAGATTGTTTACCAACTCAATTAATTCGTCGCGGAAAGCGATGAATTTCGCCACATCGCCTTCCAGCGATTCGATGATCTCCTTGGTCTCTTCCTGCCCCGTGGCTTCCGCCAAACGTTTGAGTTCGGCCTGTGATTTTTCGACTTTTTCCAAGGCAGCAATATAGGTGTCTTTGTGCCATGCTTCGTGACTCAATAGATAGAGCCCAATCGCGCTGGTTGCCTCATTGATGTGGGAGGACAATGCCAGAGATTGGAGTGCCATAGGTTGATTTTCGGTTACCACTTTGGCAACGGTATTACTATTAGAGGTCAGGCTAATCAATGATGTCGCAGCAATGATGGACATAAGTACCAGGACCACACCAAAACCGAGCCAGATTTTCTGACGCACGCTGAGTCGTAATATCAATACATTCTTAATGGTATCTAAAAACGGCATCCCAAAACCCTAACGCTAAAAATACGGCTACTAGAACTTATCGGCCATTTTTCTGCGGGAATTAACTTTTTCTTCCCTCATTTCCACCTATTAGGGGATTCTTTTGGCTGGGTTTAAAAGAAACCGGTCGAAAAGCTTGGAAATCATTGGCTTAGCATATACCGGTTCCAAATAAATAAATAAGTATTTAATTATTTACTAAATTTAAAGCCCATCCTATGCATAACGAGGCCACGTAGAATCAATTCCAAAACAAAAATACTGCTATGCAAGGAGCCCGGAAACCAGACACTTGGCATGTGTAATTCAGTTAGTTGTGCTACTTTATGCGGGCCCTGAGGGGCTATCAGGACTGCGTGAATACGAGTCTCAGCTCATCCCTGTGCTACGGGAATATGGCGGGGAATTGCTTTCCGCATCAAGGAATACGGCTATAGATAGCGGCCCTGATGAAATCCATGTCATCCAGTTTTCTCATCAGGACCAGTTTGAAGCCTATCAAAAAGACGAGCGCGTACAACAGCTAAGAACCAAACGAGAGCAATACATTGCCAGGAAGGTGGCATTCCTAACGAATGAGTTCCATTAGTACGACTAGCGAGATTGCAGGGAAGTCCTATGCACCGATGCCGGGAACTCCAAGACGCAAGGCCACTTCTTCATAGGCCTCAACCACGCCACCCAGGCCTTGTCGGAAACGGTCTTTATCCATCTTCTTGCGCGTCTCTGCATCCCAAAGCCGACAACCATCGGGTGTAAACTCATCACCTAAAACGATCTTGCCATTGTAACGACCAAACTCCAGTTTGTAGTCGACCAGTAGCAGGCCCGCGTCTTTAAATAGCTTGCTCAGGATATCATTCACTTTAAACGTGAGCGCCTTCATCTGGTCTATCTCTTCCTGTGTGGCCCACCTGAAACTCAGGATGTGGTAATCGTTAATCATGGGATCATGGAGCGCGTCATTTTTCAGAAAAAATTCAAACAAGGGGGGATTCAGATTAAGGCCTTCCTCAACACCCAGGCGTCTGCACAGGCTGCCCGTGGAGATGTTCCGCACGACACATTCCACCGGGATCATGTCTAAGCGCTTTACCAAAGACTCCTGATCGGAAAGCAATTTCTCTTGATGGGTGGGAATCCCTGCCTGTTCCAGTTTGCCCATGATAAAGGCATTGAAGCGGTTATTGACCATCCCTTTACGATCCAACTGATCAATCTTCTGGCCGTCAAAGGCACTGGTATCGTTACGAAACAGGAGAACCAGTTTACTGGGATCATCGGTGGCATAAACAGATTTGGCCTTGCCTTTGGTAATTTCTTTGCGCTTTTCCATGATTATTTCGTCATTTCTTCGTAGAGTTGAGTCAAACGCTCCGCTGCAGCCTGAGTGCGGGAAACGTCACCATTTTTTTCTAACAATACTATTCGAGTACCTTGTTTGGTCTGCTTGGTTTGCAATTGATAGTTTTCATCACTATCCGATTCGGCAAATCCGGGAATAAAACCACCTTGTGATTCGGCATTGACTTCTATGGTTTTGTTCGCCTCATCCCGGTTTTTAATGGTATGGCCCAGTCTATCAATGGCAAGTTCCAGTCTTGTTATTGCGAGCTTGTGATCGCCGTTAACAAGCACAACGGGTATATCGCTAGTCTCGAGGGTTACCACCAGCTCTTTTTTAGTCGCCTCATCCTGAATGTCGCGACTGCGTGTTTTGGCTACACCTAAATAGACCAGCAATTCGCCAGGATTTCTATCTCCAACTCCGGATCGTTTGGCCGCTTGATCCAACGCGAGGCGGTCACCTCCCCCAAATACTCCTGTTGTATACCGCGATGAGAAAGATATAGCTCGGTGGTATCGTTATTCCGCCCGGGCTCCAGGCGTAAACGGAACCTGTCTTTGGCGAACTTGGAGGCGCTGTGCTCAATCCAGGCGGTCTCCATGATTCCCAGACTACGATTTTCCCATTCCAGCTTGATACCCTTATCGATCCAAAACTCACGAGTTCGACGCCAGACCACTTCCCGATCGGAACGGAATTCGATCCAGCGCAAGGCCCCATCGCGTTGCAGAAGGACCTTCTGGTCCTTACCCTTCAGCGGTTGCGCCATCAATCCACCACCTATGCGGGGGATTTGATAGGTATCATTCACCTGAGGTTGGGTCAGATCCGGTGGTATTTCCAGAGGTTCCATGCTGGGAGAATGACGATAGAGGCTACTGTCATTGGATGAGCAAGCAACAATAAAAAACAAAATAAATACAGACGAGAATAGTGCTCGTAACATCATTTCTCCATTCCCTGGAATTAAATAAGCCCTGCGCAAGACAAAGCTTCTCTTACACTGGCGTGATATTTTTCACTGAGTTCAGTGAGTGGTAATCGTATACCAGACGGGATCAGTCCCATTTCTACAAGCGCCCATTTAACCGGTATCGGATTGGCTTCAACAAACAAACGCTGGTGTAGCAGGGCCAAGCCCTTATCCACTTCCCGGGCCTGAACAAAATCGCCTTCCAAGGCCAGAGCCAAGGCCTGATGCATTTGCTTGGGCGCCACATTGGCGGTAACCGAAACGGTGCCTTTTCCCCCTGCCTCGATGATGTCAATATTGACGGCATCATCACCGCTATACACAGCGAACTCTGGGCCACACAACTCAATGATCTGGCGTGTGCGTTCCACTTTTCCCGTGGCTTCTTTGATGCCAATGATATTCTCGATTGGGGCCAGTTGAGCCACTGTTTCGGCCTGCATATCCACGGCGGTGCGGCCTGGCACATTGTAGAGAATGTGAGCGATGGGGACCGCTTCGGCAATTGCCCTAAAGTGCGCAACCAATCCGTGCTGGGTGGGCTTGTTATAGTAAGGGGTCACCTGTAGGCAGGCATCTGCCCCCATGTCAGCCGCGTGCTGACTGAGCTCGATGGCCTCTTGCGTGGAGTTGGAGCCGGTTCCTGCGATAACGGGAATTCGCCCAGCAACCTGTTTGATCACCGCGCCAATTACATCGCTATGCTCAGCAGGCGTTAGTGTCGCAGATTCCCCGGTGGTTCCGACGGCCACGATGCCGTCTGTGCCCGATTCCACATGAAATTCCACCAACTTAGCCAATGTGCCGTAATCAACCGAACCATCGGATTTCATCGGCGTCACCAAGGCAACCAGACTGCCCTGAATCATATTTTCTTCTCCCAAATATGGATCATTGCGGGAAGTGGAATGTTACTGGACCCAACCCCCCTTGTGAAGATTAACGTGGTATTATTCTACCACGAAAGCGGGGTCCACCTGCCCTGGCTTGTTCCTAACTTAGTGTCGGATAAGGAGAATCCAGTTCCCATGAGTGTCGTGTCTCTGAACAAAAAGGTCAAAAACTTCACGCTACCCGCAACCGGAGACCAGTCCATCAGCCTCAAAGACCTTTCTGGAACCAAGGTAGTTATCTACTTCTACCCCAAGGACAGTACGCCAGGCTGCACCACGGAAGGCCAGGACTTTCGCGACAACAAAAGCAAGTTCAGCCGCGCCAATGCCGTAATCCTGGGCGTTTCCCGCGACAGCATCAAGTCTCACGAAAATTTCAAAGAAAAACAGAGCTTTAACTTTGATCTGCTGTCTGATGCAGAAGAAACGCTGTGCAAATACTTCGATGTTATCAAAGAAAAAAACATGTATGGCAAGAAGGTGATGGGCATAGAGCGCAGCACCTTTCTTATCGACGAGGAAGGCGTCTTGCGGCAGGAATGGCGCAAGGTCAAAGTCGCCGGGCACGTGGAAGAGGTGCTGGCGGCCGCTAAGGCACTCTGATTGCTATCTATTTTTACCAGTCTTACATTTAGGAAAGGATACTCCCACCATGAGTAGTGTACATTCTCACGAAGAGAAACAGCTTTTTGTGCTCGATACCAATGTGCTCATGCACGATCCTTCCAGCCTGTTCCGCTTTCAGGAACACGATGTGTTTCTTCCCATGCCTGTACTCGAAGAGCTGGACAACAACAAGCGTGGACACTCGGAAGTGGCGCGCAACGCCCGCCAGGCCAGTCGCTTTTTAGAGGACATTATCGGTGGAAGCAGCAAGGAAGACATCGAAAATGGCTTAAAAATAGTCGGCCTCAAAGGCCAGGAATTCGAATCGGGAAAGCTCTACTTTCAGACCCATGAACTGGCCGCCAAAATACCAGGCTCTCTACCGGGCAACAAGCCCGATAATAATATTCTCAGCACTGCGATTGCGCTGCAAAATGAGTCCAAAGACCGCCGGGTGGTTCTGGTTACCAAAGATATCAATCTGCGTATCAAGGCAGCCGCACTCGGTATCCCCGCAGAAGACTACTACAACGACCAAGTCATAGATGATGTTAATTTACTCTATAGTGGATCACTAAAACTGGAAGACAACTTCTGGGACACCTTTGGTGACGATGTGGAATCATGGCAAGATGAGGATGTCAGTTTTTTTCGTCTTAAGGGCGACACGTTTAAAGACTGGTATCCAAACCAATACATCTACAATGATGCGCAAGACTTCCACGCGATTGTCAAATCCATACAAGACAAAACAGTAACGATCCAGGCTTTACATGATTATCGAAACCCCAAACACAGTGTATGGGGAATCAATGCCCGCAACCGCGAACAGAATTTTGCCTTGAACGTATTACTCGACCCCGAAATCGATTTTGTGACCTTGCTCGGCGCGGCCGGTACAGGTAAGACACTACTGACTCTGGCAGCAGGCTTGGCCCAAACACTGGACATGCGTCGCTATCATGAAATCATTGTCACTCGAGTGACGGTTCCCGTGGGCGAAGACATTGGTTACCTACCCGGCTCCGAAGAAGAAAAAATGACACCCTGGATGGGGGCATTAATGGATAATCTGGATGTACTCACCCACAGCGAGGACAACGGCGAGTGGGAAAAAGCAGCCACACACGATTTACTCGCTAAACGTATCAAGATTCGCTCATTGAATTTTATGCGTGGCCGAACTTTTCTGAATCGCTATCTGATAATCGATGAAGCGCAGAACCTGACCTCCAAACAAATGAAAACTCTCATCACGCGTGCTGGCCCCGGCACAAAGGTAGTTTGTCTGGGGAACGTGGCACAGATCGATACACCCTACTTAACGGAAACCACCTCGGGTTTGACCTATGTGGTCGATCGCTTCAAGATGTGGGAACACAGTGCGCACATCACTTTGCAACGCGGTGAACGCTCTCGTTTGGCAGATTTTGCTTCAGACATGCTCTGATCTATTGTTATGAAATGAACTTGAATCCAACACCCGCCTTGCTTGAAATCCTTTACTGGATCACCTTGCTGGCGGTGATTGTCTCCTCTGCTTCGGGAGTTTTGAAAGCAGGGTTTAAACAGTTTGACTTGTTTGGAGTCATTGTCATTGCCGTCACCACCGGTCTGGGCGGCGGATCATTCCGTGACATGCTACTGGATCGGGATGTATTCTGGATCAGAGATCAAGTCTATTTTATCGCATCTCTGCTTAGCGCTATGCTAATGTTTATCGCCGCCCGGCTCATCGTGATTTCACCACGTTTTTTTCTCTTGCCGGACGCGGCCGGACTGGCCACCTTCAGTATAGCAGGCACCTTGGTCTCTCTTATGGTGGGCGCGCCCTGGCTGGTCGCCAGCTTCATGGGTGTGATGACCGGAACCATGGGGGGAATTGTTCGAGACATGATGTGTGATGACTCACCCGTTGTTTTCCAAAGCACACTCTATGCAACGGTGTCTTGGGGTGGATCACTGTTGTTTATTTTTCTGATTTTTCTGAATACCGATGTAAACATAGCGGCCATAAGCAGCGGTGCGATCATTTTTATACTGCGACTACTGGCCATTCGATACAACATCGGCCTGCCCAGATTTCGATTTAAAACGGAGAGTAAATAGGCCTAGGCCGTGTATCGCTTAAGGGTCTTCATGAACTCATCTACATTGATGGGCTTCGTCAGATAGCAATCGAAACCAGCCCCTAGTCCTTTCTCTATATCACGTTTGGTCGCGTTGGCACTCAATGCGATGATAGGAGTATGAGAAAACTGAGCACTTTGTTTGAGTTTTTGTATGAGCGTAATTCCGTCTATTCCTGGCAGGCCGATATCTAAGATGATCATATCAGGGTCTAAACTAACTGCCAGCTCCAACCCCAACTCCCCGCTAGAAGCATGAATCAGCTCAAATTCCGTTTTGTCTTCAACTATGCTTCTGACCAGTTTAAAGTTTGCAGGATTATCTTCTACATAGAGTATTTTCCGCCTGTCAGCGCTCTCTGCGTCAGCAGTAAATGTCATTCCAGGTTTTGAAGATCTATACGGTATATCTTTTTGATTTTGCGGCTCACTGAGCGAAAATTCCACCCAAAAACGCGTTCCTATTCCGAGCTCGCTACTAAATCCAATTTCTCCATCCATGAGATCAGCTAGCCGCTTGGAAATAACCAACCCTATGCCAGTACCCTCGATTTCTGAGTTCTCTGCTCCGGCACGTTCAAACGGCTTAAATAGCAGATTTTGC
>JAOUPJ010000473.1 GCA_029879945.1 Gammaproteobacteria bacterium | reverse complement strand
ATAAGTATGGCTTATACGATAGAAATACAAAACTGTGATGAATAACCTGAGTATGAAAAGGACTTGATTGGGAACTTTGAATTCTTTACTTTTGTTGTCGTACTAGACAACACCTTTTGCCGACTTTAAAAATTATTGATTCAATTAAAATTGACGTTTACTCTCGTGAACATCCACCCCCTCATTTCCACGCTATTTATGCTGAGTATGAGGAGTTGATTGAAATTGAAACATTGACAACTTATGCAGGTAGTTTACCAAAAAAGCAGCGAAACAAGGTTGTAGAGTGGGCAACTGGTAACCAGGATTATTTGATGAACAATTTTGAGCGATTAAACCCGGGATTATGCGAAAGAAATTAAATATACCACGAATCATAAAAATCCAAAAAATAGATGGATTGACTATTCAGTGCATGTTCAATAATGGAGAAAACAGGATTCTGGATTTTAAAAAGATATTTGACCTTTGGAAGGTTGGTAAGGACGATGTAGAATACCCGCTATTGAATTTCCGGGAATTTAAAAAAGTGGAGCTCAGGAATTTTACGCTGTCATGGTCCAGCGTTCCCGTCACTCTAATCTCCGAAGCAGGCGATGAGGAAATTCATCCCTATGAATTAAGCCCTGATGAACTTTATCGCTTAAGTGAACCGGCCGGACCTTCAAAATCTGAGAAATATGGAAGTCTTATAAGAACGGCAAGACTAAAAGCCGGACTGACCCAGGAACAGCTGGCAGAAAGAAGTGGAACATCCAGGTTTTATATTTCCAGATTAGAGAATAACAGGACTGATGTGGAACTTTCAACTTTCCGAAAGATTGTCGAAGCAGGACTGGGCAAGCATTTCAAGCTGATAATTGAATAACGCCACGCCAACATCGTGCATGCTGTCATGTGGGGAAAGGATGACCAGTAAGGCTAAAGGCGGGTTGGCGGCAAAAATGGCGAACAGGGCAGGAGTGAATTGGCTTTTAATTTCTAACATTTTATAAAATGTTACTTAGGATTAATATAAACATATTCAATAAATGAAAATTAGCATTGCGCAAACAGAATCATTAAAAGGAAAAGTTCAAGAGAATATTCTGAATCACTTGCGAATGGTTGAACGTGCTATCAAATCAGATTCTGATTTAATCATATTTCCTGAATTATCAATAACCAACTACGAACCAGATTTAGCCAAAGAACTTGCAACAGGCATAGAAGACGTCATTTTCAGTCCATTTCAAGAATTATCCGATAAAAATGAAATCTCAATTGGAATAGGAATGCCAACTGAATCCGCTGATGGAATAAACATCAGTATGCTGATTTTTCAGCCGAATAAAAAAAGAGTTGTTTATTCCAAGCAAATGCTACATTCAGACGAGTTGCCCTATTTTGTTTGTGGAAATGACCAAACTATTCTAAACATAAAAGGTAAGAAAATAGCTATTGGAATTTGCTTCGAAACCTTGCAAAAAGAGCACTTTGTGAATGTTCATCAAAAAGGAGCAGATATTTACATTGCAAGTGTAGCAAAGCCAAAAAGAGGAATCGAAAAAGCATATAAGCATTTTCCTAACATCGCGAAAGAATTTAAAACGCCTATTTTAATGTCAAACTGTGTTGGCCTTTGCGACAATTTTATAAGTGTTGGCCAAAGTGCTGCGTGGAACAAGAAAGGGCAAATAATAGGACAACTCGATAGCCAAAATCAAGGATTATTATTTTATGATGTAATGTCCGAACTAACAGAAATTGACCAACTGAAAAGAGTCAATAATTGATGAAATATGAAGATAACAATCAAAGAAACAAAAGAAGTTAGTCAAGAAACTATTTTTGATAATGACAAATCAATAGTTATCTCCTAATAAACCAGATCAATGGAACGGCGTGGCCTTTTTTACAGGGAGGAAAACCCGGGAACAGATTTACAGGCTTTTTCAATGAGGGGTTGCCTTTTTTTCATAAGTTCATGATGTTTATTTAATAGGCCAACAAGGCAAGAAAGCTGAAGGAACGACTTTAGCTTCCGGCTTTGGCGGATTCGTTCAACAGCAGCAATAACCAATGGCGGGTTGCCGATTAAGCATAAAGTTTTATCTTCGCTA
>JAOUPJ010000472.1 GCA_029879945.1 Gammaproteobacteria bacterium | reverse complement strand
AACGATTGGCAAAAGACTTTCATGCTGATTCTACTTGCCCGATGACTACTGGAATTTTCATTCGAATCGCAGCCGAGGCAGCAGAAGAGGACCTCAGGGGCGGGAAGAAACAGATAACTCCCTACTGGCGGGTACTCAAGAAAGATGGCATGCTGAACGAAAAATTCCCGGGCGGTACAAAAGCACAAGCGGTTCACCTGAAAAAGGAGGGCCACGCGATTCAACTGGGCAAAGATAAAAATCCAATTAAGGTAAAAGATTTTGAAAAATCATTGCAGGAACTGTGATTTTAAAAATGAAATTCTCCAGTTGTGAAATGTTAGTAATCTATAATTGGTTTATCTTCCACTCCCCGTTTTCTTTGACTAGGGGGGTAGACAATTCTACGGTTGTAGTTTCTCCCGCTGTTGTGTTTTTTGCACGCCAATGCACTGTGGCTTGGCTATCGGTGGTGTTGGTACCTATGATTTCTAAATCTGAAAACGTAGGCCAGCCGAAATTGTTTAGGTAATCCCCTATATCAGCCTTCGAATACTGAGACTTGACTTGGCTCGAGTAAAACGAATAGACTTTATCCAAGTCTCGGGCGTTCATGGCGTCTGTAGAAGCCTTGATCGTGTCTTCGGGTGAAGGCCCACGCGGGAAAATGAACCATACGGCGACCAGACCTATCACGATTATTAATGCGAGCGCTACGACTATCCCAACTATTCGGCTGGATCTGGCCTCTGGCGCCTTACTTGGCACAGCTTGTTTTTCCACCTTTTCCGCTGCCGGTTTTTCAAGCGCTAATAGTGAAGCACCGCAGCTCTCGCAAAATTGAGCGTCATTACTATTTTTTGCACCGCATTTTTCGCACTGCTTTACCATTTCTTCACTTCAGTTTTTTCCCGCAGCTGGAGCAGAACTCTGCGTTTGGTGAGATGCGTGTGCCGCAGTGCGGGCAAAATCTCGCTCCTGCTGGTGCTGGGGCAACGTCAGTTCTTTTTGCCAGCGTGCGACCAAAGAACGCTTCGGTAACCACATTTCCTTTGATCATGCTTGGGTCTTCTGGGAGTACTTTATTGAGCCAGTAAAGGCAGAAGAGTGCTATCAAGTCTATCAAAATCATTACCACTGTTCCTGCGTCGCCACTTATGAAAGCGAGGGAAGCGTTGGAAAGTCCATGGAGGACCATTGCCAAAATCAAGAAGGATAAGAACTCTATCTTCAATGCGTTTGAAAAGAACCCTCCAGCGGCCGTTTTAAGCGAGCTACGCTCAAAGCTCCGAACTGCAATAACAGCTATCCCTATTCCAACTATTCCAGATAGAACCATGTGGCCAAAAATCGTCCACACTCTCATGAAGACGTTGGCGCCTTGTATGACGTAGATGACACTTTCTAGAAATCCGAATCCAAGACCGCCCATCGCTCCGAGCATTATCCCTCTACTTTTTTTCTTCAGGACAATGGGGAACATCATGGCTAAGTAAACCACTCCAAGTACCTTAGTCGGTTCCTCCACTAGCGGTGCAATTATTGTCGAGACTACCCCGGGAGCCGCCCCGGTGCCTTTTGCGAGAAGTGTGTTTAATGGTAGCGCAATGATGAAGGCCATTATTATGCCGCCGAAGATAGCAAAAATTTCTGGTACCAATGGGCCGAGTTCTCTACCTTTAGGCATTTTTCACCCCTAGCTACAGTACTTTTTTTGGATTTTTAACTCTTTGGTTTGGGTTGGGCAACATCCTTTATGACTACTTTTAAGTTGGAACTCCAAAAAATCCTTAAGTCAGAAACCGTTAAAGCCGTTCATGCGCGTTGCGATGTACTACAGCAACAAGGATGTGCGTTTAGAAGAGCTACCAAAACCAAAGATAGGCCCCGGAGAATTGTTAGTAAAAGTAATGGCATGCGGCATCTGTGGCAGCGATGTGCTGGAATGGTATCGCATCAAAAAAGCTCCTCTGGTGCTGGGTCACGAAGCCACTGGGGAGGTCGTTGAAGTTGGGGAGGGAGTAAATCGTTACAAAATAGGCGATCGAGTTTTTGTTTCTCATCACGTTCCATGCGGTACATGTCGTTACTGCTTGGGTGGTCATCATACCGCCTGTGAAACCTTG
>JAOUPJ010000154.1 GCA_029879945.1 Gammaproteobacteria bacterium | reverse complement strand
ATCGAAAATAGCTCTAGAAAAATTTCGCCTGAAATATCGCCCAGTGTTCTGGCCACCAACATGACCGAGTATTCTTCATGGGTCGCTTCCAGCGCGTCCTTGCCGCTTTCAAATATTCTTGCATCAATGCCAGCTTCCGAAAGCATTTCCTCCAGAATAATCCGAAAAGTTTTACTTGATTCAACAACGAGTGCTTTTTTATTCATTCAGATATTCTCCAGCGCGAAAAACCAGCTTGGAGGCGCGCAAATTCGTTTTAGACTCCCGGGACAAATGCGACAAACGTAGAATTGGTCCAGGAATGAAGACCTAAATTCAGTTGGAAGTTAGGTTATTAACCTAGTCTAGATCGGGTTTATAGCCGGAAAATTTACAATTTTTTTCTGTATAAATGCGCTACAAAGCGTATCCATGGCAAAATTGTGAAGCACGTCACAATAAGCAAAAAGCGACAATAATTGACGTATAAAGCACTATTATTGGCAATGAAGACTTAGAAGTTTGCTGTGCACATCCATCTTCTTGGAATACTAGCTGGAATGATGCAGTAGCGTAGAGATCAAGCAACACAAAAATATTTTTCAAAACACAGCTTAGATCTACTCGTAGCCGGCTTTAAATGGAGTACAAAAAAGTGAGTGCGCGATGAGTGACGCCTATTCATTAAGACTATAACTAGGCCGTTCAACCTTTGCAGCATAGTATGGCATCATGCGTGGCACCAAAGCGCGTAGTGTGTCCATACGTTTTCCGGGTGCGGGATGTGTACTCAAGAAATCCATCCCATTGTTACCACCTTCCCCCATCTTCTGCCACAGACTCACTGCTGCATTGGGATCGTAACCGGCCTTGGCCGCCAACTCGATTCCAATTCTATCGGCTTCCGACTCTGCTTCTCTGCTATTGGGTAGTTGTACTGCCACCGCGGCTGCAAGTGCGGCGCCTTGCAAGGCCAGACTGTTTTCCTCCTGAGTCGCAGCGAAAATTCCCAGCGCCAGATTGGTAGCCATCGCCACAGACATCTTTTCCGCCGTATGCTTTGCCAGCGCATGGGCGATTTCATGTCCCATCACTTGCGCCAGTTCGTCATCGGAGGGTTTAATTTTATTGATTAGCCCGCTATAGATTGCCATACGCCCACCGGCCATACACCAAGCGTTGACCGTATCGGGCTCGTCCAACACTTGTACGCTCCACTCCCAATCTTTCGTTTCAGGCCTGTATTGAATCGCCTGTGCGATTAGCTTTGAGGTTATGCGATCCACTCGCTTTTTCAGGGCCTTATCGTTATTGTATTTTCCGGATTTCTTATAGGGCTCCAGCATTTCCTGATAGGCAGATTTAGACGCGCTAATTGCTTCGGATTCGGGCACTATCATAAGCTGCTTGCGCCCGGTGACAGGTGCCGAGGCACAGGCCTGAAGAAAAAGAATAATAATTACAAGAACTAAACTGCTTCTATAGTTCAAAATCCACACCCCACATCGAGTCCATCTTGTTATTTTTTAAATATATCACTGTTGAATAAATTTTCCCACGCCTGGCGCGTAATCGCTCTTAGTCGTCTATAATGCTGCCAACGATTCTTCACAAGCAAGGGCCAACAATGATTTGGGATGAACGATACAGCGAATCACACTATATATATGGGACCAGTCCCAATGATTTCCTGAAAGAGCATCTCTCAGAATTACCCAAGGGAAAAGTCTTGTGCCTGGCCGATGGGGAAGGTCGCAATTCTGTGTTTCTTGCAGAAAATGGCTTCGAGGTTACCGCCGTCGATTCCTCATCGGTGGGTTTGGAGAAGGGGAAAAAGCTCGCCCAGGAGCGCGGTGTCGTCATCAACCATATCCATGCCGATTTGGCTGAATATGATTTGGGACTGGATCAGTGGGATGCCATCGTTTCCATATTCTGCCATGTTCCCCCGCCCATACGCGGTCCCTTGCACCAACACATAGTAAAGGCGCTAAAGAAAGGGGGCGTGTTGTTGTTGGAAGCATATACGCCTGAGCAGTTAAAATTCGGCACCGGAGGTCCTCCCGACCCTGCCTTGACCATGAGCGCCACCCTCTTAAAGCAAGAGTTGACGGGGCTCACCATTAAACATCTGGAAGAATTAGAGCGGGACGTCGTCGAAGGAACGCATCACACCGGACGGGGAGCGGTGGTGCAGTGCATTGCCTGTAAAGACTAATTCATTGAACTTATCTAATCTACCGTTAGGGTATTGAGATGTGCAGGTAGTGCCTTCCCTGGCGTTTACCATGCACAACTTAGAGAGAAAATCTAATCGTGATCTGAACCCAAATACACGTTTGTATTCAGCTCAGTGGACGTCGCAGGTATGAAGCCCGCGCGTTGATAGATGGTCTGAGCCTCAGGTGACTTGAGAAATCTCAGAAAATCTTTCGCTGCGTCTTTTCTCTGCTCGCTAATATTTTTCAGTCTAGCGGCAAGATAATTTACATCGTTGCTGCGATTCAAGGCCTTGCCATCGGGACCCGCCTCATTGCTTACGCGTAATGCAACAATGTCTGGATTGTCCTTGCGGAATTGCTGAAATTCCACTTCGGTACCCCAAACAGGGCCCACGGTCAAACGCGCGATATCTACCCCGTGCTCTATGTTTTCTGGGGTATCCAGATGATGAACGAAAGTCACGAAGGTCGTACCATCGGCCGGATTCGCATATTCGCCTTGATCAAATCGCTTGGAGAAATACACAATTTTTCTCAAACTGTTATCAGACTCGTTTGCAAAAAACTCAGACATACCGGCTTGATTGTCTGCTTGAGTAGGAAAGACGTCGTTGACTTTCACAGAGCAAACAGCATGGCCCGAAGCAGGACAACCATACACAGCATGTGTCGCGTTTACATACATACGCCAAATATGACGCTCTATGCCTTGCGTTTTGATATCGGGTTCTGAAACAGTAACCAGATTGGAAGCCAACAAGCGATAAAGCCCTTCGGCCGTTAGCTCACCCTTGGCATTAAAACCTGGCTTACCGTCGTCAATCGCGTCCGCAATGATAGTGTCATCTTCCGCAACAGCCTTCAACTGTGAGACCTGCGTGGTATGCGCCATGATCGCCAACTGATTGTGTGTATAAGTAAAATACTTTTCCACCAGATTTGCAGCCGCCAAGCTATTCATATGACCTGCCGCTACTGTGGTATATACATCGGGTAAATGCTTCATTTTGAAACCTACACCCGGCTTATCGGTAGCACGCATATACCAGCTAGACGGGTCGGCCGGATTCGGCTTGACCAATTCTTGCACATTAGGAAAATCCTTGGCACGCCACTCGGCACCACCACCCAATATCCACTGTAACTCTTTACCCGGAGGTAAGGTGACGTAATAAATTTCATTATAAATTGGATATTGCTTCTTAAACTCGGCAATCAAATTGTCTATCATAACAATTTGATTTCCAGCCATGAACAAGCGCAACTGGGCGGTTTCCGGATTGCCATGGAACTGGGTAATAATTTCCGTTTCGTCCAGATTCTGTACCCAAATATTTTCGGCGACCACTTTGGAAAGAAGCGAAAAAGACAATAAAAATATAAGCGCAATCTTCATTGCGTTTAATTGAAAAAACCTCATTTAAAACTCCCCTTTTTTCGTTTTATAACATTGCTTAAGTTAACCAACTTATTAGAAAGTATGTATAACTCTCTTTAAATTCTATTGGCGAGTTAGTATTAATATTTTTAGCTTAGCCTGTCAAAAACTTTTCACTTTAGAAAGATCCAGAAAACAAGGGGGAATTCAGGTAAGTTTCTTGTTGCGGTATCATTGAGTTTCGCGGGTAATGCGAAAGGCAATGCCCGTTACTTTTTAAGCCTCATTAATAGCAGGCACTTAGGCTGGACCCACCTATTCCCCAGTGATTTTGAAAGACCCTATTGAAGGCTGTAAACAATATCCAACGTTAAATGGTATCAACAACACATACATCAACGAATAGGGCAGCAAAAGGCCGCCCTCTTTTATTCGCATTTAGTTTACAAACGAGTGATTTCGATTATTGCGACACGCGCAAGGGGTTGGCTTGCACTGGGGTTGCTCACACAAATCTGCAATTTACTCATTGAGTCTTCATTGGTCTCCGGTGTTGCGGGTAATTGCCCTGAATGGTAACGACCAGGAACTAAACCGCTTAGTGTGGGTATATACATCCTCCCGATTCGCGACGGTCTTGGCACCCTTCTCGCTCGATTTGTGTTAATCACCCCCGAATATTTCGCGGACTTGTTTGGTTTCTGCACTCCTTATATTACTGGCAGGATATTCGCAGGAAATCGGCTTCCTGTTAGTGAAATAAAGAAGTTATGTGTTTCGTAAAGACACATAAAATTTGAGAATTTTCATGGAGTAGCGCTCACCAGACCTTATTGTCGTCATTATTTTGACGCGCCACACGCTGCAGTACTAATGCGAGAGCATTTCGGTGTAGCGGACACTAATGTTTCAAGGGATTCGGTCGGATGAATTCAGAAGTCGAAGAGAAGTTTTTTGGTCACAACCAAGAAACCATTATCCAGCCAACGCGTGGTTGGCGTTTTCTGAATTGGCGTGAGCTGTGGGCCTACCGCGAACTTCTATGGGTTCTCACTGCGCGTGATGTAAAAGTTCGTTACAAACAAACCGTCCTTGGCGCTGGCTGGGCTATTCTCCGTCCGTTTATCACGATGTTGATCTTTAGTGTTGTTTTCGGGAAACTGGCCAATATGCCTTCTGATGGTTTTCCCTATCCTGTGTTTGTGTATGCCGCGTTATTACCCTGGACCTTTTTTACCGCAGCAATTAGTACATCGGGCGGTTCTTTGATTGGTTCTTCGCAACTTGTAAGCAAGGTTTACTTTCCTCGCTTGATTATCCCGCTATCTTCAGTAGGCGCGGGATTGATTGATCTCCTAATATCAACCGTAATACTACTTTGCATGATGCTGTACTACGATGTGGGCTGGACAACAAGTTTGTTCGCAGCCCCCCTTTTGTTGCTCTTTGTAATCTTTGCGGCATTAGGTGTAGGCACTCTGTTGTCGGCATTAACCGTTAAATATCGTGATTTTACACACATCACTCCATTCTTAGTCCAGATCTGGCTGTACGTTACCCCGGTAATTTTTCCGGTTACACTTGTGCCAGAACAGTGGCAATGGGTTTTATACTTGAATCCAATGACCGGTTTAGTCGAAGGATTCCGTTCTGCCTTTCTTGGAAAGCCATTCGATATACTCGGCTTGGGTATTTCTTTTTCTATTGCACTCGCCATATTTTTTATTGGCGTAGCATATTTTGAAAAAGTCGAACGGCGCTTCGCTGATATCATATAGGGGAACGCCATGTCACAACCGGTGATTAAAGCAGAAAGCCTATGGAAAGAATATGCCGTTGGTGCCCTGCAATCGCAACACCATACTTTCTACGAAAAACTCACCTACGCGCTCAAGTCCCCTTTTTCTCGAATTAGAAATCTACAAACCCACAATAATATTACTGAGAAATTTTGGGCGTTGCAGGACGTAAATTTCGAAGTTCAACCTGGCGAAGTAGTAGGAATTTTGGGGCGTAACGGCGCAGGTAAAAGTACCCTGCTAAAAATATTAAGCCGCATTACTGCTCCCACGAGAGGGCGCATTGTGGTACGCGGACGCCTCACCAGCCTCTTAGAGGTCGGCACCGGATTTCACCCTGAGTTGAGTGGTAGAGAGAACATTTTTCTAAACGCCACCATCCTCGGTATGACTAAGCGTGAAATAGAACGAAAATTTGACGAAATTGTTGCATTTTCCGGAGTTGAAAAATTTATCGACACTCCAGTAAAGCGATATTCTAGTGGCATGTATGTGCGTTTAGCATTTTCTGTAGCAGCACACGTTGACGCCGATATACTTTTGGTTGACGAAGTTCTTGCCGTAGGTGACGCTGAATTTCAAAAACGCTGTCTAGGTGTAATGGGGGATGTAGCGAGAGGCGGCCGAACCGTATTGTTTGTCAGCCACAATCTGACAGCACTCCGCAATTTGTGTCATAGCGGTTTATTGCTGGAAAACGGTCGACCAACAGCCATGGGTGATATTAACGGTGTACTGAATTCATATTCAGCCAGTCGTGCTTCAGGAAATGACATGATTGCTGAATTGAACAACATAAATTACGATGACCCGGCAAGCATTCTGCGCGTTCAAATTGAACCACAAACCAAGAATGACACTAATCAACTATCGGTCAATACGCCATTTCTGATTCGCTGCACAATAGAGGTTCGCATACCTGAAGCTGATATCGGTGTCTTTTTACATTGCCATGACGAAAACCAAGCCCGCCTTTTCAGTAGCGGAAGCTTTTTCAATCCGCAATTAAATGGGATCAAATTGGGGGTAGGTCGACATGAATTTGAGTGTGAAATACCCGGAAATCTCTTAAACGAAGGCGAATACACACTTGATGTTCTATTAGTGCGAGATCGGCATATCAGGCTCGCCCAGGAATTGTCTTTACTCTCTTTTAGAATCCATGATGAGCCGATGGATATAGAGGGATGGAATTGGCCAATCATTGGAGTTATACGTCCAAAACTGAACTGGTCACACAGTGTATCTGAAGAATGCATTAAAGATAATATGGCGACCATATCATCTAGCGGGATAAAGTAAAATGGGAAAAATAGTTATTACCACTATTCAAGCACCAACGCCGTCTGTAACCAAAATGATCGAAATGGGCCGACAACAAAGTGTTGGAACAATCATAGTTGGAGACAACAAAACACCGAATTTGGTGTGGCCTGATGAAGTCACCTTCTTATCAATAGATAAGCAGCGTGAGATGAACATCGATCTAGCCAATTTGTTGCCCGAAAATCACTACGCCCGAAAAAATGTTGGCTATCTCACTGCAATCTCCCAAGGTGCCGGTTTTATTTTTGACACAGATGATGACAATGCTCCCCTCGATAACTGGCAAAAACGAGAGCTAAGGACTCAAGCTCGAGCCTGTACTCATGCAGGATGGATAAATGTGTATCGTTGCTTTACTGATGAACATATATGGCCACGGGGCTTACCTCTGGAATATATTCTAAACAATGATTCAATCGAATTGCAAAAAAACACTGTTGCTGTCAACTCACCCATTCAACAAGGTCTCGCGAATGGTTCACCCGACGTTGATGCAGTATGGCGATTAACACTAGACAAAAATATAGCGTTTGAGGCTAATAGTAGCATTCTTCTTAAGGAAGGCGCGTGGTGTCCCTTTAATAGCCAAAGCACATGGTGGTTTCCCCAAGCATTTCCCCTCCTCTATTTACCAAGTTATGTTAGTTTTCGTATGACCGACATTTGGCGCAGTTTTGTTGCACAACGGTGCTTATGGGCCATGAAACATGGCCTTGTATTCCACGGACCCGAAATGTTTCAAGAGCGTAATCCACATAATCTTATTCGTGACTTTGAGCAGGAAATACCAGGATATGTAGGTAATACCAAAATCTGTAAAATCTTGGAGAAACAAAATTTAACATCTGGGTTAGAGCAAGTGGGGGACAATTTGCACCGCTGTTACGAGTCTCTGGTATCCGCTGGATTTATACCACCTCAAGAAATGAAATTGGTTGAAGCCTGGTTACTCGATTTGTCAATAACCATGAACGCAAAATCTAACTGAATAGGAAAATTGAATGAACCCTATTTTAGAAGAAATCCTTGAAACGGGCTTGGTCACAACGCCTCAAGGTAACAAGATAAAACTACACTCCAATGTAGGCGAAGGTTCCGGCCGTGTATTGCAAGCGGCAATTGAGGTGGCCAAGCCTAGGCTCGCTTGCGAAGTAGGGTTAGCTTATGGGATATCTACCCTGTACATCCTCGATGCTATGCAACAACATGGGGGAGGGACTCTAATTGGAATGGATCCGGCTCAAAGGGATTCTACATGGCAAGGAACTGGGTTGCAAAACGTAGAACGTGCCGGTTTTTCCAAGCACTACAAGTTCTACGAGGAAACCTCACAACGAGTATTACCCCGTCTCGCGGAGGGTGGAACGCGCATACAATTTGCGTTCATAGACGGTTGGCACACATTTGATCATACACTGGTTGATTTTTTCTATGTTGACCAGGTTCTTGACGTTGGAGGTGTTGTGGTTTTGGACGATATCGGATACCCTGGTTTACAGCGTTTAGCCCATTTTATTGTCACAAACAGAGACTATGAAATCTTAGACTATGACCCGCTACCATACCCGATATCGTGGAAAACCAAATTAAAACGCTCCTTACAAAATATGTTGCATCCTTTGGTACGTGATAACTTCACACCTAGCGCTCAATCTACAACATTAAAACGAGAAGTTGATAAAGGCCAGTTAATCGCCTTGCGCAAGAAGGGTGTGGATAAACGCTCATTTGATCACTTCATACCCTTTTAGTTGAATCCACACCATGCCACCTCTCGTATCTATAATCATACCGAGTTTCAATCA